>JADFQT010000300.1 GCA_022561675.1 Chloroflexota bacterium | reverse complement strand
GAGCCAGAGCAAGGGTGGCCATCTGGCGGTCGATCAAGGCGATCGGCCCGTGTTTCATCTCGCCAGCCGGATAACCCTCGGCGTGGATGTAGCTGATTTCCTTGAGCTTGAGGGCACCTTCCAGGGCGATGATAGCGTTCATACCTCGCCCCAAGAAGAGAAAGTTGTTATAAACGTTGAGCCGGCGGGCCAGATCCTGGTATTTTTCGGCGCCGGCTAATACCTCCCCCAAGAGACGGGGGCAGAGCGCCAGGTCATCGACCAGCTGGCGGGTATCTGAGCGGGTTAGAAATCCCCTTACCTGACCCAGATAGCCCGCCAACAGGGTCAATATGGTCAGCGACGCGATGAAGGTTTTGGTGCTGGCCACCCCTATCTCGATACCTGACCGCATATAGAGGGTTCCTTCGGCCAACCTGGTAGCCTGGCTTCCTTCGGTGTTGCAGATGGTAATCAGCCGGGCACCCCGCTCCTGCGCCTCCTGCATGGCAGCGATGGTGTCGGCCGTTTCTCCCGACTGACCTATGGAGACAACCAGCGTCTGGCTGTTTATCACCGGGCTGCGATATCTAAACTCTGAGGCGCTGTCTGCCTCCGCCGGCAACCCCGCCAAGCGCTCCACCAGGTGTCGCCCGACCTGAGCCGCATGCAGGCTGGTCCCGCATCCAATCAGCACCACCTTGTCCAGGCCGCAAATATCGGTGTCAGAGAGTGGGAAGTCCGGTAGAACCACCCGGCCTTCCGTGAAATCCACCCTCTCCCGCAGGGCTCCGGATACGGCCTGGGGTTGCTCCATGATCTCCTTGAGCATGAAGTGACGGTGACCGCCCTTGTCGATAAAAAGGTCCTCCGGGGAGACCCGAGCTGGCTGCTTCTCAAGGGAGTTGCCGTCCAGATCCTGGTATTTGACCATCTCTCTGGTGATTACGGCCATCTCTCCAGATTCCAGGAACACCACGCGCTGCGAGGAAGAATTTCTTCCGAGCAAAGGCAGCGCCGCAGCAAGGTCGCTTCCGACTATGCCCTGTCCCTTATGGTGGGCGACCACCAGGCCTCCGGCGTGACCCAGCCGAAGGGCACAGAGCACAGGTTCGTCCCCGGGCAACATCGCGGCGATGGCTTGGGACCCCCGCAGCAGCCCGGCCATTTCCCGGCAAGCCCGCTCCAGGCTGTAACCTTGAGCCAGGCCTTCTTCAATAAGATGTGCTATTACCTCGGAGTCGGTCTCCGAGGTAAAGGCATGGCCTCTACCCTGCAGGTCCCGCTTCAACTCCAGGAAGTTTTCCACAATACCGTTGTGGACCACGGCTACCCGCTGGTGACATTCGGTGTGCGGGTGGGCGTTGGCGTGAGACGGCACTCCATGGGTTGCCCAGCGAGTATGCCCCAAGCCCACCGATCCCCGGGGAACACCTAATTGGGGGTTGTCCAATAGGCCTTTAACCTTGCCTACCGTTTTCCGAAACTCTAGCTTGCCGTCCGGGTCTATTACTGCTATACCAGCGCTGTCGTACCCCCGGTACTCCAGCCGTTGCAGGCCCTCCAGAATTATCGGCCAGGCCTCCTGGTTACCTACATATCCGACAATTCCGCACATGGCTGCTCCGTGGCGCTTGCTGGTGGTATCGGTGGATTGGAACCGCGATGGGGGAAGGAGGTGTTAGTGGAAATGCGGGAACTCGTTCCCCATTATGAGGGTGTTTAGAATGTACTTTCCCTTACTAAAAGGAGGGAGCTTTTTACCCAGGTTCTCCGGTTAGCTCTCCTGGGTTTCGACTCCGGCGAGAGACCCTTTCTGGGAGGAGCAATTATCGCCGATAATCTCCATGATTGCGCTCCCCAAGGCCAGCGGGTCATGGTGCAAATACACCCCGGCGGCCAGCATGGGCCGGGTAACCACCCTCCGGACCACCTGTTGACACTCCTCCAAATCCAGCTCCACCGGCAGCTGACCATCGGAAGCGTACCGTTGCAGCAATCTTTGCGGGTAAGGTGCATCATTAAATAACAGGTAGTCCAGGGGCTCGGTGGTGCCCAGATAAGCCATAAGCAACCTGACAAAATCCGAGGCTCGGAAGCCGTCCGACTCTCCCGGCTTGGTCATTAAATTACAAACGTGGATCTTAACCGCCTTGGAGGCCAGGATGGCTTCCGAAACGTCCTCCACCAGCAGATTGGGCAACACGCTGGTGTAAATATCCCCCGGTCCCATTATAATGGCGTCGGCCTGTTCGATGGCCTCCAAAACCGGCGGGTATACGTAGGCCGTGGGGTCCAGCCGCACGTAGTCGATGCCAATGTTCAGGTTTTCCCGCCGCAGGTCTATGGCGGATTCACCGGCCAATTCAGTGCCGTCGTCCAGTCTCGCCACCAGATTGGACCTGGTGAGGGTAACCGGGAGGACTTGACCTTCCACGCCCAGCATCTGGGAGGCCGCATCTATGGCGGTTATAGTATTCCCGGTAACTTCGGTCAAGGCGGTCAGCAGCAGATTGCCGAAGTTATGTCCGCTGAGGCCGTTGCCAGAACTGAAACGGTAATCGAACAAGCGGCGCATGAACTGGCCGTGAGCATCCTCCGAGGCCAGCGCAATCAGGCATTGGCGGATATCGCCG
>JADFQT010000299.1 GCA_022561675.1 Chloroflexota bacterium | reverse complement strand
AGTTGCTGATGGTGGCCGGAATTGAGAGGTATTTCCAGATCGCTCGGTGCTTCCGGGATGAGGACTTGCGGGCGGATCGTCAGCCGGAGTTCACCCAGCTGGACCTGGAGATGAGCTTCGTCACCGAGGCGGAAATTCTTCAGCTGACCGAAGAGCTCTATACCGGAATGATTGAAGCCATTACGCCGGAAAAATCGCTGATAAAGCCCTTCCCTCGCCTTACCTACCAGGAGGCTATGTCCCGATTTGGCACCGACAAGCCGGATTTGCGGTTTGGGCTGGAGATGTCTGATGTAACCGACCTGGCCGGCGAAACCGAGTTTCGAGTATTTTTGTCGACCATCCAGCAAGGCGGCATCATCAAGGGATTCGCGGTGCCGGGTCAGGCCCACTACAGCGGTTCCGACATGCGCCGGCTGGAAGAGACCGCCAAGGGCTTTGGCGCCGGGGGCATGAGCCACATCCGATTACAGGGCAGCGGGCGATTACAGAGCAGCGGGCCGCTCTCCGACCTGACGGAAGACCGGGCACTCCTCTCTCCGGGGCTGCGAATGCCGCTGGATTGGACGCGGCGCCTGGCAGAACGCGTGGGTGCCGAAATCGGGGACCTTATCCTACTGATGGCCGGTCCGCCGCGGCAGGTCAACCTGTGGCTGAGCGCCATGCGAAACCACCTGGGCCAGCAGCTGGGACTGGCCGACCCCAACCTCCTGGCCTTCGGCTTCGTGACCGACTTCCCTCTCTTTGAGTGGTCCGAGGAGCAGAATCGCTGGGACTCCACCCATCATCCCTTCACCGCTCCCGAAGAGGACCAACTGCACCTGCTGGATGGCGATGACCTGGGCAGCATCAACTCCCAGGCCTACGACCTGATTTGTAATGGCGCGGAGCTGGCCAGCGGGAGCATCCGAATCCACAAGCGGGACATACAGGAGCGAATATTCCAGATCCTGGGCCATACCAGCCAACAGATCGAGGAGAGATTCGGCCACCTTCTGGAGGCCTTTGAATACGGGGCTCCCCCTCACGGTGGGATCGCCCCCGGTATAGACCGCCTGGTGGCGATTCTGACTGGAGCCGACTCGATCCGGGACGTCATCGCCTTCCCCAAAACCCAGAGCGGCTCAGACTTGCTCTTCGATGCCCCATCGCGAGTCGATGCGGCGCAGCTTGAAGACCTGGGGCTGAGACTGTCGGAATAAATTGCCGGTCAACCCCAGAACTTCCCCTCGACTGCCGGCGCTTCGCCAGGCTGCTATTCCTTGCCAAGGTAGGTAGTCACCGCTAAACTACCGTAGTATTCCCCAAATGGTTTCTCTCCCAATAAAACACCGTGGCAATAAACCCCGCCGGCAATAAACCCAGCCGACCATCAGCTTTTCGGGAGGTCTATAGTAATGGCGAGCTCTAACCCCTTTGACTACGAAGCGCTATTCGCCAAGAACGCACCGGTATCCGTCCGAGGCGGCAACCGCCACGCCAAGTACGATTTCGCGGTTGCCTACCCGCCCCCCGAAACCCTGCCTTTGGATGGCCTGGTCGAGGCCCTTAAAGTGGCATTAGACCGGGAAGGGCGCGACTTGGCATTATACCCGGTTGCCGCCGGCCTGCCCGCATTGCGGCAACTGATTGTGGAAAAGCTGCATCGAGACCGAGATATGCAAGTCTCCCTCGACGATGTCGTCCTGACCTCCGGCTCCGGCGAAGCCCTCGCGATGCTGATCAAGGCACTTACCGACCCGGGGGACGTAGTCCTGACCGAAGAGTTCGTGTACCTGGGAACCCTGCGCCAAATGCGGTTATTCGGCGCCGATGTGGTCGGAATACAGTGCGACGAGCAGGGCCTGGTCATCGAGGACCTGGAGGACACCCTGAAAAGGTTCAGCGGGCAGGGCAAGCGCGTCAAATATCTCTATACCATACCCAGCTTCCAAAACCCTATGGGCTGGACCATGACCCTGGAGCGCCGAAAGAGGGTTCTGGACGTAACCCGAGAATACGGGGTTCCAGTTCTTGAAGACGATTGCTACGTTGACCTGAGGTTTGAAGGGGATGGCGTCACCTCCTTCCATTCCCTCGACGACACCGGACAGGTGCTTTACGTCGGTTCCTTCTCCAAGATTATTGCGCCGGGAATGCGCATGGGGTACCTGGTCGCTCCGGATTCGGTGCGGCAGCGGGCGATGAGCTTCAAGGGAGGGGGCGGCGTTAACCAGTTCGCCGCTCTCGCCATAGAAGAGTATCTGAAACACCATATGTACGAGCATATCGATGAGCAGAACCAGGCTCTGCGGGTCAAGCGCGACGCCATGCTGGCCTCGTTGGGCGAGAACTTTGGCGACGCCGCCACCTGGAGCAAGCCGGAGGGTGGACTGTACGTCTGGTTAGAGCTACCGGAAGGGACCGACCTGGCCGCGCTGCAAGACCAGGCTTTCGATGAAGGGGTAGGGTATTACAACGGCACCATGTTCTCGCCGTCGGAGCAGGGAGCTAATTTCGCCAGGCTATGCTTCGGTCATCCCACCGCCCAGACCAACTCCGATGGCATAGCCGAGCTGGCGCGGATTTTCGAGCGGCACGGAGTGATCAAGAGCTGATTTCTTCCGGCAAAAAGCAG
>JADFQT010000067.1 GCA_022561675.1 Chloroflexota bacterium | reverse complement strand
GCTGTGCCCGGAGGGCCTGCCGGGCCGGAGGCACCGGCTTGCCCGCTGCAGGCCATGCCCAGAATCATCATTAGCAGTAGCACTATCAGCATCGGTGAGCGGGTTATCCGGGTTGTAAACATTTTCCTTGCCATAACAGCCTCCTTTTAGTTGGGGTTTTGCGCGATGGGTCAGGAGTCCGCCGGGCGCCAATGGCCTGGACCAGCAGCGGCCGGCGAATCCCCCGACCTCACCGAGCCTACACCGCCGGCGGCTGGGCGCAATCGGAAAAAACACCCATCCTGTCGGAGAGGCATACGTAAATTTGGCGCATTCTAAAGAGGGGGCTGTCTGCTTGTGGCGGGAATTACCCAGGGGCCGGGAATCGCCCAGGGGCTAGGAAGAGGACGTAAGTCCGTGGGTAAAGGCGAAGGCAGTGGCTTCGGCCCGGCTGCGGACCTCGGTCTTGCTGTAGATATTCGAGATATGCCGCTCCACCGTCCGGCGGCTAAGCACCAGGTCCGCCGCAATCTCCGCACTGGTCTTGCCGGATGCTACCAGGCGCAGCACCTCAACCTCGCGGGGGGTTAGCCCATTGGGATAGACTGGCCCTCCGGCCCGCTGGGTCTCAGCCCGTACCTGAAGAGCGTTTACCCGCGCCATCAATGGCCGCATACCCAGTTCAGTGGAGATGGCCAGCGACTCGTCCAGCAGGGCCGTAGCACTGGATTTATCGCCGGGTCCGTTACGCTGGAGCAGGGTGTCGGCGTAGTCATGGCAGGTCCAGGCTATGTCTGGCCGGTATCCAGCCCTGCGGCAGAAGGCAAGGGCATCTTCAAAGTGGACCGCCGCCGCATCTAGCTTGCCCATGGTGTGGGACAAGAGTCCCAGCAGGTGGTCGACCATCACGTTAGAGTCGGTAAGAACATACCCTGAATCACCCTCCAGTGCCGTGTAATGCCCGGCTGCCGCTACCGCATCGCCAGTAAGCACCGACCATATCCCCTGCGTACATGTAGCTGCCATTCTGACACTACGAGTCGCGTAGGGTGATGCCAGTGCAGCTTCGGCGGCCGTTTTTCCCACCTCTAACTGCTCGGCGCTGCCGGTGATTCGCGCTGCCAGTGATACGGCCATAGCGAAGCACACGGTGTCGAGTGTCGGCCCCGGTGAGGTAATGTGCATCACCTCCTGTAGCCGGTCCACGTAAACCCGCCCTTGGACGAAGTCGCCCTCTTGGTACTCCAACATTATTCGCCGAAGTAATAGACGTGCGTCAAAGGGACCGGCGGCCAGGGCGCGGTCGCCAAACTCGCGAGCTGCTACCCAATCACCCACCAGCGACGACAGTTTCATGTGGTTCACGAGTACGGCGAAGGTTGAGAAGTAATCCGCCGCCTTGGCCGCCGGAGCCGACATCGCTGATAGGTGATACCGCGCGGCCTCCGGTTCGCCCAACGACATCAACTGGTTGCTTGCCTGACTATGGGCATCAGATTCGGCGGCAAGATCATTGGCCCGGGGGGCTAGTTCGAGGGCCAGCAGACTATTCTCAAGGGCTTCCCGCATCCGTCCCTGGTGTTGGTCCACACGTGCGGCATGACACAAGGTACGCATCTCCAGTGTTGCGTCTCCTGCTCGACGGGCTATCTCCAAAGCGCGGTTTAACGCCTCCTGCGCGCCATCGTAGTTACCTTCGTGGATACCTAGGGCCACGCCGTAGTCAGACAGCAGTCGACCCTCCTCGCGGAAATTGGGTGGCATCAGTTTCAAGGCTCGCTCTATCATCTGGGCTCTGCCGGAGCGGCGCCCAATCCCTATGCCGAGGATGGGGGACAGGGCTACCGCCAGGGCGCGGTCAACATCCGCAACGTCGGCATAATAATTGAAAGCCCGGCTCAGTGTCGCAATCGCTTCCGGAATACGATATAGGGGGAAAACGCCTGCTTGAGCGCGGCCCAAACCGAACAAGAGTTCAGCGGTCTCGTCATCTTTGGCTGGTTCCCCACCGCTCAGCCGGACGCCTTTCGTTTCCAAGGCCAGCTGGTAGTGATCCAATGCCTCTGCCCAGGCGTAGGCTGCCAGCGCCTGCTCTCCGGCCAACTGGGAGTAACGGACCAGCTTCTCTCCGCCCGAGATGGCCTCGGCCTCGGCGAAGTGGTGGGCCAGCTCGGCGGCGTGGGCTTCAGCATCGGCTCCATATAGCTGTTCCAGGGCTTCAGCGATGCGGGCGTGCAGCCGGACTCGCCGGGCGGTGGTCAGCTCAGAGGCTACCGTCTCTTGTATTAACGCATGGCTGAACCGAAAGCGGTCCCTTGATCCGGGCGATTCCTCAATGACGCGGGCTGATTGGGCTTCCTCAAGCACTTGCAGCAGCGCGTCTTCCGTCCGACTATCTTCCGGCAGCCCATCGATTAAGGGCTTCAACTGCTCCAACGAAAACTCCCGGCCGATGACCGACGCTACGGTCAGGGTCTCGTTGCACCGCTGGGACAAACGGTCAAGACGCCGGCCGATGATGTCCTTTATTCCCTCCGGCAGGGCAGAGGTCCAAGAATCGCCGGCCCCTATATTTTCTTCGCCAACCAGGCGCACTAGCTCGCTCAAGAACAAGGGGTTGCCCTCGGTTCTGCTGTGGATCAAGTCCAAGCTGGGTTCGGCCAGGGTAACACCGGCGCTTAGTTCAACCAGCCGGCTGGCGTCCTGTTTGCTGAGGCCGCCCAACTGCACGCGGCGGAAGCTGGGCTCGCGGATGAGAGCCCCCAGCGCCTGGGAAAGGGGATGGCCCCGGCCAACCTCCACGTCGCGGTAGGTGCCCAGAAGCATCACCCTGGCATTGGAAATCTCTTTGCTGACAAACTCCCACAGCATGAGTGAAGAGTGATCGGCCCAGTGAAGATCCTCCAGAACCAGCATCAGCGGTTGGCTCTGGGCCGCGTTTTTCAAGAAGTTGGTGATGGAGTCGAATAACCTGAACCTGGCTTGCTGCGGCTCCAGTATCGGAGACGGCTCCATGTCCGGAAGTTGCTGCCGGACTTCAGGCACGATTTGAGCGATGTCGGAGGCGCCGGGCCCCATTTGGGAGCGTAATTCCGCGGAGTCCTTCTCCTGAATATAGGAGCGCATGGGCTGGATCCAGGGCCAGTAGGGAGGAGCTCCTTCCCGTTCGTAGCACCAGCCCCAGAGCACCTTGACGCCCAGTGCGGCGGCGTGGGACCCCAACTCCTGGGCCGTCCGGGTCTTGCCGATGCCCGGCTCTCCCGCCAGCATGACCGACCGTCCCTGGCCCGCCATTGCGTCATCCAGGGCACCCCTGAGTTCGGCCATCTCCCGCTGGCGGCCGACGAAAATCCGCTCTCGCCGATTTACCAAACCCATTCACCGCATCGCCAGGAATTCTTGCGTGCATTCTACACCAGACCAGGAGGAGCGAGGCATACTGCCCCATTCCCAAAGCCTGAATTGCGGAACACCCCCGTTGTAATCCGTTTCCATATGGAAGTGCGCTTTTTGGGTTTAGGTAGGGGCGCACGGCCGGCGCCCCCACTGCCAGCGGCGACTACAGGGGAGTTCAGATGGTAAGCTCGAGAATGTACAGACCGCCTTTGATACGGTCAGTAACGTAAACTATTCCGTTTTCGTCCACGTGAACATCGTTGACACTTACCGATGAGGCTCCTTCAGTCAAAGGCGGAACGAAGTGAGCTACTTCTTTGGGCTGGAAGGGATTGCTAATATCGAACACTCGCATCCCACCATTAAAAAAGGTGGCGAAAATCAAATCCTCAGAATGGTAACAGGTGGGCCCTGGGGAATTCTCGTAGATGTTGTGCGCGCCGTAACGGCCGGGCCGGCTGAAGAAATCGTCAGTGTCTGCCATTGGTAGGGTGCTGATGATCACCGGGTTGGTTTCTAGTCGATTGTCCATCAGCCAAACAAGTTTGGGATGGTCTTCACCATGCATCCTTGTGGCTTCCTGGGTTACCACCAGCAGATTCCTGGTGAAGAGGGGCATCACGGTGTGGGCGAATCCCGGAAAAGGCGGTGCGAAATTCACATTGCTGATCATGGCGGGCTTTGACTTATCGGCAATATCCAGGATCACCACGCCCGAATCCTTCCAAGCGCTGTAGGCCCGGTCGGGGCGCTCTGGATAGACGTTAGCGTTGTGCAGGCTGTGACCAGTATCGAAGTTGGGATGACGGGCTGGCGGCGCCACGCCGTCGCCCTCCTGGGTTCCCGGGAACCACCAGCGACCGGCTTCCTTGGGATTGGTGGGGTCTTTCACGTCCAATATCACGTAGAATTGGTCATCCTTGGCGTTGGTTGGCACGGAGTCCGGAGTGCCGGTGGCCAAATGAGCGTACTCCCCATCTACCCACCAGAGGCAGTGGCATCCCCGAGATCTGGGGCCGGACGCATCGTAGAAGCCGATTCGTCTCACGTCTTCCGGCTTGCTTATGTCATAGACGCCCATACCCACACCGGCCTGACCAGTGGCAGAGGACTGATAGGCAATCAGCATGATGTCGCCGACGATGGCCAGGGAGTTGGACCGAAGGTGGGGATAATCCAACTCGGTCTGAGCGATTAGCTTGGGATTTTTGATGTCAGTAACGTCGATACCGGTAATGTCCTTGGGCGCGCTCTCGTGGGCCATGTAATATATGCGGCGTCCATCGGAGGTTTGGTGCAGCGCCACACCCTCTCCGATGTTTCCGAAGCCATTCAGGTCATGGTGGGAGATAAGTCGCATACCACTGATTTCATCGGTTAGAGTCGTCATCGTTCCTCCTATTGCCATGGTATAGAATTGGATTCACCAAAACCGTTTATCCTGCGTCCTCGACATGGTGTTCCTGAAAGTAGATTACCAAGTCTCGCCTCAGTAGCCCGACAGCTCGGAATGCTCAACGCTAGGGCGAAAGGGGAGACGAATAATGACCCATATCGTCACCATATGACCTGAGCCTGCGATAATTCCTCCACCTCCTCGGCCGGCAGTCCCAGAAGTCGGTGAAAGACCTCAAGGTTGTGCTCTCCCAAGTCGGGCGTCCACCGATCCACCTGGGCCGGAGTCTCGGAAAACCTCCAGGGTGGAGCCACGGCCCTCTGCCGGCCCTTCTCGGGATGCTCTACCCAGGGGAAGGCTTGCCGAGTCTGTAAATGGTGGTCGTTCAAGAGCTGGTCTGCGGCAAGGGAAGGAAACGCCGCCACTCCCTCCTGCTGCAGGAGCTCGGTAACCTCTTGAGGTGTAAACCGAGAGGTCCATTCCTCCAGGCACTGGTCCAGGGCATCCCTATTCTGCCAGCGCAAATAGGCGTCTCCGAATTGGTCCTCCGTCACCCACGCAGGCTGGCCCAGGGCCCTTAAAAGACCCTGCCATTCGGCCTGGGACCCCACGGCAATGCTTACCCAATTATCCTCCCCTTGGCAACGGTAAACACCGTGGGGCGCCATGACTTCGTCCTGGTTCCCCTTTCTAAAATGCTCCCGCCGATTCATGGCGTAATCCAGCAGGGCCGTGCCGATGAAAGAGGTGGCGATGTCGCGAACCGAAACGTCCACGTGCTGTCCCAGGTTGTAAGCGCTCTTGGCACAAAGGGCAGCCACCGCTCCGAAAGCAGCCATCATACCGCCGGTGTGGTCCATGGCATGGCGCAATTCCACCGGTGGAGCGTCCGGGTAGCCGGTCAGATGGCCCAGGCCTCCCAGAGCGGCGAACATCGGTGCGTAGCCGGCGTACCGGCTTTCCGGACCGGTTTGCCCATTGGAGGATAGAGACACCAGGATGATATCCGGTTTTACCTCTTTAAGCTGGGGGTAACCCAATCCCAATCGGTCCATTACTCCGGGCCGAAAATTCTCCAGGACGATGTCGCTTATTCCGACCAGATGCAGGGCCAACTCCACTGCCCTGGATTCCTTTAAGTTGAGGGTCACCGAGCGCTTGTTGGCGTTTACCTGCTCGAAACTGGAAGGAGGCTTGCCGTACATGGCGTGGGGCCGTCGGGTGATGTCCAGCCGGGCGGCACTCTCCACTTTGATCACGTCCGCGCCCATCTCCGCCAGCATCTCACCCGCAAAGGGTCCGGCGGCGTGTACCGAGAAATCGGCGACTCTGATCCCACGCAAGGGCCCCTCGACGGCGCCCAAACCCATATCCTTCTTTACCAAGCTGTCTCCTGGTTGGCCCTAATGCCTATTTCGGATTCCCGCCCGTCTATCGATCGTGCCGGAGAATGTAACCGGTCCCCGGTCGTTCAGGTCGCTGCCGGTCAAATCACTCCGGCCCGAGCCAGGTCTACCAGGTCCCGTTGGTTATATCCGATGGTCGCGAGAATTTCCGAGTTGTGCTCTCCCAGCAGAGGTGCGCGCCGCATTTCCTCCGGTGTTTCACTGAAGTGAAAGGGCAAACCGGGGTATTCCACCTCGCCGGCCTCGGGATGCCCTACTGTCCGGAAGAACTGCCTCTCCCGCTGCTGGGAGCTCGCGAACACCTCCGCCGGTGTGTAGTAGGGAGCCACCGGAACCCCGTGGGCCTGGCCCTGCCGGTATAGCCAGTCTTTGGGATGCTCGCTGAACCATTCCCGCAACCTCCGGTTGAGCTCGGGGCCGTAGGTGGCCGGATCGCTAAAATGCTCTTCCCTGGCCCATTCCGGGTGCCCCAGAAATTCGATCAAGCCTTGCCATTGGCGAGGCTCCAGGGTTAGCAACTCCACGTAGCCGTCCTGGGCTGGCATGACTCCGCCGATCCGGAAAAACCGCGAGAATCGGTCCTCAACCACTCCTTCCGACTCCAGTCTTTGAATCGGAATGTAACCGACAGCCAGTTGGGCCTGCTGCATGGAGCAATCCAGGTACTGTCCGCCCCGACCGATTTTGGCGGCGTACTTGGCTGAATACAATGCGGCCACCGTTCCCACCGCGGCAGTCAACCCCCCTTGATAGGAAGCCATGTTGCTCCCAGCCACCAGGGGCGCTCGCTCCGGATAATATTCCAGGGCCAGACCATTGGGCAGCAGCTTTCCTTCTCCACCCGCGTGGAACACATTAACGTCATATCCCCGGTAATCCGCGTAAGGCCCGGTGCTGCCGTAGGGGGTCAAAGCGGTAACGACCAGGTGGGGATTGGTCTGCCGCAAGGACTCCGGGTCCAGTCCAACCGGTCCGGCCTGGGCGGGGCGCAGGTCGTGAACTAGGCCGTCGACCTCTGGCATCAGCGCCGCCAAAATAACCCGCCCTTGGGGGTCTTCCAGGTTGAGGGTCAGGCTTTTTTTGCCGGTATTCAGGTATAGGAAGGTTCCGCTGCGTTCTGGATGGGGGACATCCTCGGGGAAGGGGCCACGACGCCGGGAGGGGTCTCCCTCGGCCGGAGTTTCTACCTTGACAACCTCGGCTCCCAGGGAAGCCAGCAGCTTGCCGCAGTATGGGCCGGCGATCATGTTGGCAATTTCCAACACACGAAATCCAGCCAGGGCGCTGGGCGGCCCGCCAGGGACACTGGCAGGATTCGGCATTACCACCACCGCTGATCAGGCCGGCAGGATTGGAGGTGCGTCCTCGTGTTGGGGAACCTCCCGAAGGCTGAGTCTGCTGCCGTCGGTGAACCAGGGAAAGTGAGGGTCCCGGGAGGGCAGCATCACGGTAGCCATGCCCGGCGCCGTTACCTCGCCGCGCTGATTTTCAGCCCATATCTCCACGTCCACCAGGGGAATACCATTGTGCGAATACTTTCGGGTCACCTTGCCCTTACACCACTGAGTGTCGCCGTAGACGTTGAAGCGGCGGCATTCGACCCGCAGGCGTTTCAAGAAGGCGTCGTCGCCCATCCAGTTGGTCATCAAAGTGGCCATCCAGGAAACCCGCTGCGGGCCGTAGTCGTAAGCGCCCGGAACCCCCACGGCTTCGGCCACCGAATCCCTCATGTGTCCTATGCCCGTATATTCCAAACCGCCACCGGACTCCGGGTTTCTAAAGAAATGGTCTGGATGACGCAGCGCCTCTCGCAGCAATACTCCGTGGGCGCTGGAACGCCCGGTGCCGACCAGGAAGGCGCTCACATCCTGTAGAGAAAGGGGACCTCGTACAATGGGCGTCAGCTCCTCACCAATCTGGGTATCCTCCCAATACCGGGTGGCGCCGCCCCGCGCCTCTTCGCTCAAGACTTGCTGATCGATGGCTTCCAACTCCTCCGCCGAGTATTCGTGCCGCTTGGGTACGTCGGCGTACTTGCCCTTTTCCCGGGAAGCCTGGCGTTGGTGCCTGGTGCACCAACCTACTACCCTCGCCACCATTTCATCTCGCTGGTTGCTGTAGATAGTCTCAACATACTGGATGACCAGCCTGCCCGAGTAGGCGCTCTGCTTCTCCTGGACATCCAACACTCGTTCCACGCAGTTGACGGCATCTCCCGGCCGCATAACCCGAAAGAATTCCCAGTCGTTACCCGCGAAGAAACCGTGGACGCCGGGGAGTCCCCACCGGGTACGGCCCGACCAGTGGCGCATGTAGGGGGCGCAAGGATGGCTGATGACTGAGCCGTACTTGGTAAAACCGGCGTACTCCTGATCCCGGAAAAGGGGGTTGGTATCGCCGATACCATTAACGAAGTTCAGGAGCGCTCCCAGCGAAGCGTCGCGGACGTACTGCTCGGTGCGGAGCCGAGTGCCGATCATGGCTTTGGCCCTGGCTACAGCGTCGTCGGAAATTCCATCCACTTCCGGCAGAGTCTGGACCACCTGCTCTTGTCTTTCTTGGGCCATATCAATTCCTTGCGACTGGTTAGGCTTGGGATTTACCAGATTACTTGGGCATCCTCCAGTTTCTCGACTTCTGCCTCCGGCATTCCCAGTATATCGCAGAAGACCTGGCGGTTGTGCTCTCCCAGCAGCGGAGCGTGCCTCCTGATCCGGGAGGGGGTTTTGCTCAAGTTCCACATAAGATTAAAAATGGGCTCGGCCCCCAGGGAAGGGTGTTCAATGTCGGCGTACAACCCCCGGGCTCGGAAGTGGGGGTTAAACAGCCTCTTTTCGGCGCTCATCACCGGCATAGCCGCAACTCCATGACTTTGCAGCAATTCGGTGACATCCTCCGCCGTGCGGGAACGGGTCCATTGGGCAAGTTGCGAGTCCACTTGGTCGCGGTTTTTCAGTCGCTGGTATTTGCTGGAGAAGGCAGGCTGCTCCGCCCACTCGGGATTACCCAGAGCCGCGATCATGTTTTGCCACTCATCTTCGCTAGCAACGGCAATAGATACCCACTCATCATCACCGGCGCAGGGGTAATTGCCATAGGGCACCATGGTCGGGTCGAAGTTGCCTCGCGTCTGAAGGACCCGACCGGTCATGGCGTATTCCATCAGCCCAATCCCGTTGGTTACCACCGTGGCCCTCAACATCGACTGGTCAATATATTGACCTTTACCCGTTTGTCTCCTGCGGTACAGCGCCGCTACGACTGCAAAAACCGTGTGCAGGGCGCCACAAATATCACCGAAGGCATGCTTCAGTCCCAGAGGCCGCTCCCCCTGGTATCCCATGGTGGAGTCCAGTCCGGAAAGGGCGCCGATGGAAGGGGCGTAGGCCCGCAGGTCACGGAGGGGTCCAGACTGGCCGGTGGAAGATATGGAAGCCATGATTACAGCGGGGTTTACTTTGTTGATTTGCTCATAGCCCAGCCCGAGCCGGTCCATCACGCCGGGAGAGAAATTTTCTATGACCACATCGCTGCAGGCGGCCAGCTTCAGAGCCAGGTCTACTCCAGCGGTATGAGTGGTGTTCAGCGTGATGCCCATTTTATTGCGGTTAACGTTGTGGAACATGGGATTCTGTTCTGGGTCCGGCTGGTCTCCGGTTATGGGCCGGCCCAAACGCATGTAGTCCAGCCGTCTTCGGGTTTCCACCTTGATGACCTGGGCTCCCATATCGGCCAACACCATGCCGGGTATCGCTCCGGCCAGAACCCAGCCAAAGTCCAACACCCGGTAGCCGCTCAGCGGACCGGCGCCCGATTCGGAATTGTTATCAGGGTCATTATTAGACCCGGGCATGGCAGACACCAATGAGAATTAGCCCGAAGATTTCGGAATCAAATTATTCCGGTTTGGTAAAGCTTAACCAGCTGCTCCCGGGTCCAGCCCAGCGTGCCGCACAGCACCTCTTCATTGTGCTGCCCGAGCCGGGGAGCCGGGA
>JADFQT010000298.1 GCA_022561675.1 Chloroflexota bacterium | reverse complement strand
CTCCTTGCCCAGACGGTTACTCTACGCGGCTCTCAGAGTTCCGTCGTGGCCCGAGGTAGGCGGCACAGAAATAGATAAGGCCCCAGACCATGACAGCGGGGGCCCTCGTCATTCTTGGGCGTCAGCGAGAAGGTAGGGTGGGCTGCACGATGGATTTGTACCTACTGGCGGCATCCTGGAAAGTGTAGGCCCGACTGGACCGCTTCACCGTGGCGCTGCTGGACCACCGGCCCAACCCAGCGATCTCTGGCGGGAACTCGAACAGCTGGGGAGAAAATCGTGGCGCAGAGCTCTAACTGTATAAGGAAGAGGACCCCTGTGGAAGCATAAAGTTTATCACCACTGAACAAACATCGGCATGACTACAATCAGGTGCGTACTCTGGTATGACCCCGGTTAACTCGCCTCTACCCTTCTCAGCTAAAACCCTTATCTGGAAGGCATCGGCGAGGAGAGCAAATTCGTCTTCTTCAGCAGCTTGGACCCACTGCCGAACCCTGGCACAGGCTTGTTCGAGGTCACCAAGAGATAGGTCTGGCATTGAGACATTCACCTTCATCCTGCTTTCGATGTCGGCCATCTGAGCGCGAAGGGACCGGCTCTCAACTTCCAGGTATTGGTAGTCAATCTCGCCCAGTTGGTAAAGCTTGAGCAAACGCTGCCTCTGTCCATCTAAGTTATCTGCTTGGCTCTGCAAGTCGACTCTGTCCCTTTCGCCTACGTTCTCCCCACGGAGGCGTTGGTGTTCCGCGATAATCATTTCAGGATTGGCGAGCACAAGAGCCATTTCTTCCTTCACCGCCTGCTCCAAAGCATCAGCCCGCACATAGGTAGTGTCGCATCGATCATGACGGGGACCAGCGAACAACCGCCGGCATTTGTAGTACCGGTAGCTCTTCTTCAGGGTTTGCCCCACCATCGCTTTGCCACACTTGAGGCACTGAACCCGTCCGGATAGGCCGTAGTGATATTTCCTCTTGCCACGGCGTCTCCTTTCGGGATCATCAAGTATCTTTTGGGCGGTGCCGAAGGTCATGTTGTCAACGATTGCCGGCGTGGCGTCCTGCACTTGAATCCAGTCAGCGGGGTCACGTAGTTCTACTTTTCGCTTGGTTCTGCCTGTTCTGGGATCACGAGTCTTTTGAACGCTTGTACGTCGGTACATGGAGATGCCGGTATATGTCTCATTCTGGAGCATGGCCGCAGCCTAGCTTGTCGTAGGGTTGGAGCCAGAGTATTATCCCTCCATCAATCTCGGCCCTCAAACATCAAGGAGGCCAATCATGACACGCATATCGCAGATTACCCGTGAACAGGTCGCAGAGCAGCACCGGGGGGCCTTTGATGAGGTAGCCTCAGCCCCCGGTGGTATTGGGTCCGGCCCCACTTCCATCCTGAAAAACAGCCCAGAATTAGCCAAGCGGGCGATGCACCTGTCGGACTATCTTCGGAACGAGTCCAGCCTGCCCAAGAAAATTCAGGAACTATGCATGCTGACCGCAGCCCGATCCATGGACTGCCAGTTCATCTGGAATGCCCTTTAGAGCGTCGGTGCGGTTGTTCATCATGGCTTTGATGTTTGTCGCTGGGTTCGTCGGCGGGCATGCTTTCTGGGGTAGCGAGTCTATATTCATTGCCCAGTGACTTTCAGCCGTCGTATATGAGTTCTGGAAAACCAACGCTAATTTCCGCCGAAGCCGGGACTTCCATCTCTTACCAAGGGGTTCCTTTCATCGTTGAGGTGGGTCTTGGTGTTCCAATCCACCATCACTGGCATTGGAGCTTTGATGGGTCCTTGCGTCCAGAGTCAAATCATCAAGAAAAAGGCCGAGACCAACTGGGAAACTTCACCGCTCTGGTATTTACTTATTGGGACCAGCGCGGCCCCATGGTCCGGCAGCGGCTAAAGACCTATGAAGATAATGCTAGCCTGGTGGTAGAGGCCACAGCCCTCCGGGACTTGCAAGGCACCGCGCTGGCAGACAGCTTCTTCAACACCACCTTTAACGCCCCAGTGATTCGTTTAGCGGAGGGATCGTTATGGGTACCCGAAGACCTTCTCTGGTGCCCGAGCTGTTCGGAACGCTTCTAGGCGTGCGGATATTGTCCTCGGGTAGGTGCCCTTACACGCTGTGCGGTTGAAGCAGGTCTGCTCATAAAGGCGCTCGCATCATGACATTCGCCGCCCTTCGTTATAGGAACTACCGCTGGTTCTGGTTAAACGGCGCCACCCAGGCCATGGCCCAAGGAATGCAGTTTCTGATCCTGGGCTGGCTAGTGTTGGACATCACTAGTTCTTCCTACCAGCTGGGATTGGTAATCTTTGCCTTCGGTCTGCCTAACCTGCTCTTCGCGATGTTGGGCGGGATCATCGCCGACCGTGCCAACCGTCTCAAGCTGTTGATTTCTACCCGTCTATACGTGTCGGTCCTGATTTTCGCTCTTGCTATCCTAAGAATCACTGATCTGTTGGAGATCTGGCACGTTTACGCCGTCGTGTCCCTCCTCGGTACGGTTCAAGCGCTGAACGGGCCCGCTCGCATGGCCATAGTAGCGGACCTGGTGAAGCGAGATGACATGATGAACGCTGTCTCGTTACATGCCATGGTTAACCAGACCGGCCAAATCATAGGACCGG
>JADFQT010000297.1 GCA_022561675.1 Chloroflexota bacterium | reverse complement strand
TGACCCTGGCGTCCCTCTTCGGCACCTGGCGGGCCAGAGGACTCAATCCCCTCCTGGAATGCCGCCGGTTGCTCACTTCCCCTCAACTCTGAACAGTTACGATTTTCTTTGTAAAGGATTACGCCGCTGCCTTCCCTGGTCGTGGCTATTTGGAACAGAGCCCGGAAGGCTGGCTTGGGTTTCAGGGCAACAATGGCCCGCTCCTCCACCGTATCAATGTAAACCGCCTCCAACATGGCCGTGAGCAGCTTCCGGCGCTCTCCCAGGTCGGCCTCTTCCCATAGAGTTGGCAACTCTTCCAGGAGTCTTCCTGCCTCCCTGGCAGCATCAACGTCGGGGATAATCAGCGAGGCCAGTTCCGTTTCAAGGCTTCGCTTTCGCTCGGTATACTGGTCTCTGGGCAGGTCTCCTTCCAGGTAAACCTCTCTCAGCCTCCTTATCCGTTCTTCTACCCTTTTCCGTTCCCCTTCCACCCGTTTGACCTCGTCTGCCAGTTGTATCTCCTCCAGAACCTGGTCCAGGTAGGATTTGGGCAGGAGGATGGATTTGATGATCTTCCCCATCTGTCCATCGGGTAGACGGCAAGGAACAGACCTGCTCCGGTTCACGCAGTAGCCTGCTCCCCTGGAACCCCGATGCTCCCGGTAGTACCGGTTGCCGTTGTTGTAGGTTTGAGCCCACATGGGTAGCCCACAGTGGGCACATCGTATCAGTCCCTTCAGCAGGTAATCCCGCTCCGGTCGTGGGTTCAGGGTCCTGCTTCGACCAGAGTTTTTCGTCAGACAGCTCTGGACCGTATCGAAGACACTGGTCGATATCAGAGGCTCATGTACACCGGGCAGCAGCTGCCCCTTGTGTTTCACCTGCCCGGTGTAGAAGGAATTGTGCAGGATGCCCCTTACAGATGCCATGGTAAACAGCCGGGGACCAGCCGATAGATCTCCACTCCCATTCGGGAGCCTCTTGGTGTTCCGGGTGCGAAAATCCTTTCCGTTTAGCCAACTCGCCAGGGTGGGGCAGGTGGAATCTCCACCGGCATATCGGTTGAATAGTTCCTGGACGGCAGGTCCTTCTTCAGGATGAATATGGACACCACCCTGGTGTTCCGGGTTGCAAATGCGCCGTCGTTCCCCGCCCACTTTGGCCCAACAGGATTCGTAGCCGAAGGGAATGGACCCCAGGTGGAGACCTTTGTCTATCCTTCCAGTAATGCCCTTTTCGACATGAACGGAGAGCAGGTCCGAGTACAACTCGCTGTTATTGCCTACGGTGCGACCCATATACTTGCCAATGGGCGTGGACCAATCTATGGGCTCCGTTATAGAAACCAGGGTCACGTTGTTATTAGCAAGAATGGCTTGGGATTCGATCAGAACCATCTGGTTCCGGGCCCACCGGTCTAATGTATGAACCACCACCACATCAAACTCGCCTCTGGCCGCATCTTCCAGAAGTTGTTTGAATACCGGCCTTTTCCGGATGGTGTCCACGTGGGCCGACTTACCTTCCTCCCGGTAGACCTTACCCGTGGTCCAGCCTTCCTGGGTTTCACAGTATTGATTGAACGCCCTCTCCTGGGCATGCATGGAATGCCCATCAAGCTGGGATTCAGTGGAGACTCTTATGTAGCCCACTGCTATCAACTTCAGCTACTCGATTCCTTTCCGTTTAGCCTGCGGGTTGCCACCGCTATCGCAACTTCAGCCAAAATTTTGATGAAGTTGTTAATCTCCAGTTCATCCAATTCTTCTCGACTATCCCTGTCTGGCCCGGGTTCTTCTGTGGCGGCACAGTGTATAGGCTTCCCTATACTTGTCAACGCCTCCGGACCGGTGGTTTTATTTTTCTTCCTATCTGGCATCGCTACCCGAGTCCTCCGCTATCGCCAGCATCCAGCAGTCTCTTCAGGGTGGCGTAGCCGATGCCCAGTTCTTTGGCAGCCTGGCGGCGGGAGATATCGCCGCCGTTAAGGCGCTCCAAAATAGCTCCAAAACGTTTCTTGAAGCCTTTCCGGTCCGTTACCTTGGGACGCCCAATTTGGCGTCCCTGTCGCCGTGCCCGGTCCATTCCCGCCTTGACCCGCTCCCGGATCAGCTCCAGCTCGAATTCGGCCAGGGCAGCCAGCAGATTTAATAGCAACCTGCCTAGAGCGGTGGAAGTGTCGAACTGCTCTCTCAGACTCTTGAAACTGACTCTTACCATCTCCCAAGCGGCCAGGGTATCGTGCATGTGTTTGACGCTCCGGAAAGCCCGGTCCAGCTTGAAGACCAGGACGACCGTGAACTTGCGCTTGGCAGCGTCATCCAACAACTGCCGCCACTGAACCCGGTGGGCCAGATCGTTGGCCGGAGCCTGGTCCACGTATTCCCGGTAGACTTCCCAGCCCTGAGCCAAGCAGAAGTCCCGCAGGGGCAAAAGCTGGGTTTCCACATTCTGCTCCTTGTCCGAAGTGGACACCCGGGCGTAGATGGCGACCCTCATCAGCCGTTAGGCCCCTCCAAAAGGATTTTGGAGGGGTTGTCCGGCGTAGGATTGTCGTCTAGGTCATCTGGTCCTTCGGACGAGGGTGTATGGCCTTCCAAAGAGTCCAACACTCTGCGGACGAAAGCCTGGTCGTTGATGAAGACCCGGAAGCCCCGTGGGTCCCTG
>JADFQT010000296.1 GCA_022561675.1 Chloroflexota bacterium | reverse complement strand
GAGCTTCACAGCGGTTCTGGATCGATTCAAGCGTAGCGGCGCGGTCACAACCGGCCGGAAGCGAATTAAGGTTATCGATCGCGCGCAGATTGAGGCAATAATCAACCAGAGGTCTGGCCCTCCTACTCCGGCTAAGAGTAACGAGAGTATTTAAAAGTTCTTAGCCACACCAGGACCGGGGTGGCTAGATGAAGGAGGACTCCAAGATGACCCGGCGGTCCCGCCTTCTCCTGGGCATGTCACTTATTTTCATCCTGATCCTGCCCGCTTGCACCCAAGGCACCGTTGCCGATGGCAATGGTGACCAAGCCGCTCCCTCGACCGGCTCGGCAAGGAGCGCATCGCAGGAAAGCATTGACCCGGCCGCTCCTGGTGCCAATGGTGCCTCGACGCTCTCCGTTCAGGATAGTCTTTCCACGGTTGAAGTGGTCAAAGCTCTAACCCCTGCAGTGGTACAAATTGTGACCGAGGCCCGGGCCATGGATATGTTTAATCAGCCGGTACCCAGCCGGGGAGTGGGGACAGGCATCATCCTGGATGAGAGGGGCCACATCCTGACCAATAATCATGTTATTGCTGGGGCTCAGCGCATCACCGTGACCTTGAGCAACGGCGAAAGCTTCCCTGCGAACCAAGTGGGAGGTGATGCCCTGACAGATGTGGCAGTCATCCACATTGACGCTGTAGGAGTTCAGCCAGCGATGCTGGGCCGCTCTTCTGACCTTCAGGTGGGCCAAGAGGTCATCGCCATCGGCCACGCCCTGGGGTTGGCAGGGGGCCCTACGGTCAGCAAAGGGGTGGTGAGCGCCCTGGGCCGCTCCATAGACACCAGCCCCCATAACACGATGGTAGATCTGATTCAGACCGATGCCGCGATCAACCCGGGCAACAGTGGAGGTCCGCTGGCAAACACCGGAGGGGAGGTCATCGGAATAAATACCGCCATCATCCAAGGTAGCCAGGGAATTGGCTTCGCCATTAACATCGACGACGCCAAAATCGTGGTAGCCCAGCTTATGGAGAGAGGGTATGTGGAGCGAGGCTTTCTGGGAATCGCACCGTTCAACATCAGCCTTGGGCTGGCCGACCAATTGGGTGTGCCGGTAACCGAAGGAATTCTTCTGGTACGAGTAGTGCCCGACTCTGGAGCGGCCAAGGCCGGCCTCCGTGAAGAAGACGTCATCGTGCAAATGGGCGGAGAATCGATCCGCAATACCGGAGAACTATCCAAGTTCATGATAGCCAACCTTCCCGGGGAGACGGTGACGATCGTCTTTTTCAGGGGAGCCGACAAGAAAACCACCCAGGCCACCCTCGGGGAGCAGCCCAAGGGATAAATTTTTGGAAGGAGAAAAGAATCAAGATGCTCGAAAAGGTTAGCACCACAACCACGGCTGATAAGACGGTCTTGGAAGACACATCAGTTTATGAAACCGCGGTACGCCAGTTACAGGCTGCGGCCGACAAGCTAGGTATCGACGAAGGCGTGTATCAGATACTAAGTCGCCCTAAAAGAGAGCTTACAGTCAATTTCCCGGTCGAAATGGATAGCGGCGAAGTCCAGGTATTCACGGGATATCGAGTGCAGCACAACCTTGCCGGTGGCCCGGGCAAAGGGGGTATTCGTTACCATCCGGATGTCACTTTGGATGAAGTCAGGGCGCTGGCGATGTGGATGACCTGGAAATGCGCCGTCGCTGGCATCCCCTACGGAGGAGCCAAAGGTGGCGTCACCTGCCAGCCCAAGGTGATGTCGAACCGCGAGCTCGAACGCTTGACCCGGCGGTATGCGACCGAGATCTCCATCATGATTGGCCCAGACCAAGATATCCCGGCGCCGGACATTAATACTAATGCCCAGACCATGGCTTGGTTCATGGATACCATAAGCATGCACCGGGGCATCACCGTGCCTGGCGTTGTTACCGGCAAACCCCTGAGCATCGGAGGGACTCTCGGCCGGGTGGAAGCTACCGGGCGGGGCGTCATGATCGCGGCCAGAGAGGCGGCGTCACAAATTGGTCTAGCCCTTGATGGAGCGCGGGTGGCGGTCCAGGGCTATGGCAACGTGGGCTATTATGCGGCACGGCTCCTGGCGGAACAGGGTTGCACGCTGGTGGGTGTGGCTGATAGTACCAGCGGATTGTATTCGGAGACCGGGCTGGATGCCGATGCTTTAAGGCAATACAAGGATACCAATGGCTCCTTCGCCGGTTATACGGGGGTTGATAGGGTTTCACCCCAGGAACTGCTGGAGCTTCCCTGTGACATCCTCGTTCCAGCAGCGATAGAAGGACAGGTTACGGCGGCCAATGCAGATAAGATAAAGGCCCGAATTATAGTTGAAGGCGCCAACGGTCCCACCACACCGGAAGCCGACGCGATTCTATATGACAAAGGTATTCTGGTGGTCCCCGATATCCTGGCCAACGCCGGCGGCGTGGTGGTCTCTTACTTCGAGTGGGTGCAGAACATCCAGCATTACTTTTGGGACCTGGACGAGGTCAACCAGCAGATGGAGTCCATAATGGTGCGGAGTTTTGCCGAGGTCACGGAACTAGCTCGAGAAGAGGGTGCCAGCATGCGGGACGCTGCCATGCTGCTGGCCGTGGGTCGGGTCGTCGAGGCGATGCGGGTGAGAGGGGTGTATCCGTGAACCAGTC
>JADFQT010000066.1 GCA_022561675.1 Chloroflexota bacterium | reverse complement strand
CCCCTTTTTAAAAGGGGGGCTGAGGGGATTTACCCAAATGGCGGCGCCTTCGACCGGGTTTAGCTCTGGATTCAAGGCTCAGAAAAAGGGATTGGGCAGGGCTTCCCTATCGGTCTACGATGCTGATTGTAAGGTCCGCCCCACGCTACTGATCAGGCGTCTACTAGGGGCAGGTGATGGTTATGTGCGACATATAGGAGTCAGCCTTGGCCCCGTGCCAGTGGTTTTCACCGGCTTTGATGTGCACCACGTCGCCCACGTTTATCTCCTGCTGTTCGGTCTCGGTGGCGACAATGCCGGAACCAAGAGTTACCACCAAAATCTGGTCGCTGGTGTGCTTGTGAAAGCCCGTGGTGGCTCCCTTCTTGAAGTTGACCACGCTGGAGTTGAAGCTTTCGCTGCTGCCCGCGGGGATCAGGGTCTGCCTGGTACGAACCACC
This sequence comes from Chloroflexota bacterium, assembly GCA_022561675.1. Lineage (GTDB taxonomy): Bacteria > Chloroflexota > Dehalococcoidia > Lucifugimonadales > UBA3495 > JADFQT01. Next base: position 9,893 of record JADFQT010000066.1, on the reverse strand, counting down.
TGACCCCCAGTCCAACCGGGGATGGGAGTAGCGGTGTCAACGGGCTCTTCGTCCAACTCACTAATTCTGATCACTCGCATGCTAACCTCCTTCGTATCCTGTGTCGGTTAAACAGGTATCGCCTCCGGACCTGGAAAAGTGTCAACCCTGTCGCTAGATTTACAGGCCCGCAGCACCTAGCCAAGATAATACATCTGACACTCGGACGCAATACGCCCGCAATACGCCGCTGATACAACCCATCCTTCCAGGTATATATCCGGAGGGGCCAACTATTAACACCGCGGAAAAGGGAGTCCCAGGCTGGGCGCGGGACCTTATCCTTTGCTGGGAACCGGTAATCCGGCGATTTTGGTCTGGACACTGCCCAGCGAGTTCCTCGTAGTGAAGAACAGAGTCCTCCAGTCCGGCCCGCCGAAGGCCAGATTGGTGGTAGCCGCAGCTCCGTGGACTATGGTGCCCAGGTGCTCGCCGCTGGGGTCCAGGATCCACAAGCCGCCGGAGCCGCCGCAGTAAACGTTCCCTTCCCCATCCACCTTCATGCCGTCGGGCACTCCCGGGCGGTCGCCCCGCAAATCGCAGAAAACCCGGTCGCTGGCTCGGGCAAGGGTACCATCGGGCTGCACGTCGAAGGCGCGAATATGCCCGCGACGCGAGTCATTGATGTAAAGAACGCTCTCGTCGGGAGTGAAGGCCAGCCCGTTGGGGACCACAAAGTCCTTGAGCAGCAAGGTCAAAGTGCCCAGGTCGGGAGAGAGCCGGTACACTCCGGAAAAATCAAGCTCCCATTGTTCGGCGGGACGCCGGTGGGTCCAGGGGTCGGTGAAGTAGATGCTCCCATCCGACTTCACCACCACGTCGTTAGGCCGGTTCAACTGCCTTCCCTGGAAGCTGTTGGCCAGGACAGTGACGCTGCCATCGGCTTCCAGGCGGGTCACCCGGCGGGAGTCGTGCTCGCAGGCCACCAAGCGGCCCTGGAGGTCACGGGTCAGCCCATTGGAACGGTTGGTGGAATCGTGAAAGGTGGTCACCCCCTGCCCCTGGGCCCATTTCATCCGCCGGTTGTTGTGAATGTCGCTAAACAAAAGATAGCTCTCTTCGTGCCACCACAAGGGACCTTCGGCCGGTCCCTCCTCCCCACCATAACCGTTGCCCAACTCCTTGATTTCTTCATTGACCGAAACTATGCGCTCCAGACCCGGAGACAGCTGATCTATCGGCAAAACGATCCTCCTAACGTGTTGTTCTCCCAAGTCCTAAACCCGATGCGGACGATTATAACCCTTCGAGCCAGCCCGGGGCAGGGGCCTTCCCGTTTTAGGACAGTGGTAGGCCAAAATAGAGCCGCCGGGCGCTCCTCTGGTGATTTTTCCTGCCCTCCCTGGGGTAATGACACCCTATGGGAACAGTAAGAACACTGCTAAGTTAAGAATAGATAGCTGTAATCAAAGATAGCCGGAGTGTGTATCCAGATAGCTGGTCCCTATCTCTTTCTATCTGGCAGGCGGTCCCTAAAATCAGCCGGGCTCCGGTTAGCATCCCTTTTCAACAGGCAACTACCCCGGGCAACTACCAGAGGGGTGATGAGCAATAACGCCAGCCTTACTTTAGAACAAAGCCTGGCCCACACCGAAGCCGACGCTTTGGAAACCTTGTCTGCGGCTAAAGACCTGCTTCGCCCCTTGCGCAGGCTGCGCTCGGCGGCGGAAAAGGGCAATTTAGCCGATATCGACAGCTCCATCGCGGCGGCCCAGACAGCCCTGGCGGCGTTGGAGCGGCAGCTGAGTGAAACCAAGAAGGGGTGGGACTTCGATGCTCACGGTTATTTGACCAGGGGCGGCTACGTCCAGGAAGTATTAGCCACCGCAATGAAAGCGGGAGTTAAATTGGTTGAGCGGGATGACCGCTTATCTTGCTACCCGGCATTGATCCGTGTTTCTCCCGGCGAGAAGGCGGTCTATATCAACCGGAAGCGGGAGCGTCGTATCCGACCTTCCGTCTTTGTTAATTTGCTCAAGGAGCAGCAGGACCGGCCCTTGTCCTTTCGGCCGGAGGCCTTCCTGGCTGCTCTGTACCAGGCTTATTCCAAGACGGTTGCTGAAAAATTTGATACCAGCGAAGCTTCCGCGCCAATCATCCCCCTGGTGGACATCCACAGTCTGCTGACTTTGCTGCCCGGCCAGGCCAAAGAATACTCCCGGCAGGAGTTTGTCCTGGACATTTATCTGTTGCATCGCGAGGGGGTGGACACCACCAAACAGGGGGCCAGGGTGAGTTTTCCCATCAGCCGAGGCGTGAAGGGCAAGACTCTGACGGTAATCGATGAGACCGGAGAAGAGCGGCGATACTACGGTATACGCTTCTTCCCTCCCAGCAATTAGTGGTATAGGGCGGCACGCCGACGATAGGCGCTCAGGGGCGGCCGTCCATTCGCGTCTATTCGGTGGGAACAGGAGAGTCTAGAGAGTGTGCCGCAGGATTTATTGAGCCTTGAATCTATGGCTGAATGCGGTCGGAGGGACCATCGTTTGGGGAAATCCTCCTATATCCCCCTTTTTGAAAAGGGGACTGAGGGGGGATTTGGATTGCTCAAGTTTGGTGTCCTCCTTAGGGTTTTAGATGAACCAACGAGAAGACCACGATGACGGATGAGCGAAGTGGTGATGTTGGGCAACTGAATGGTTTGAGAAGGCGCTGTCGTAGCCTGCGCCTCTCTCTGGCGTTAGGCTGGCGCTGGCTGATCGCCAGGGGAAGCAGTTGGGGCGTCCGTGGCCTGCACGGCTTATCGGCCACCCCTGGGGCTATCCACCGTCGGCTTCGCGCCTGGGAGGCAGCATCCAGGCCGGTTATCCACGATTGCCTGGCTTCGGAGCGGGCAGCCAGGCTGGTGGCTCTCTCCAAGAAGCCGGTGGCTTTCGTCAAGAAAATAGAAAGCCGCTACCCCTGGCGCTGGTGGGTCCGGCAGACCGGTCACTGCTGCCAGCGGGGTTGGATGCTAGCCTCGGCTCAGTTTAAGGCCGGAATCGGCCGGCTGCAAAATTGGACGGCCGGCAACCGATTCCTGGCCGGTCTAAGAAATAAGTGGACCGGGCTGGTCGACCGGATAGGGCGAAGCCAGGGGATGCAGTGGGTGCCGGGTGCTTACCGCCGCGTCCGGCGCTGGTGCGGTCGCTTGGCTCGCTGTACCGAGCCTCTGACTTCGGCCTGGCCCAGCACAATAGAAATAACTGGGGAGATCACCGGGGAGACAACCCGCCGGATCACCGGCACTGCTCCAGCCGATAAGAGGTTCCAAGAGCCGGGCGTTTGGGTTGATTCGGAAAGTCCTCTGGGATACGCCCGGCAGGCCTGGTCCACCAGGGCTAGAGATGCTTACTCTGCCGCCGGCCAAAACCCTAGCTGGGGCAATATCCTTTGGGCCGATGGGGACTGCCCCATTGGCTACGCCCGCATAGCTGCCGAATATTTTCCTCCCCTGGAACTGGAGTGTGAAGAATCCGGATTTGAGGAACCGGAGGTCGCGGAATTTCAACCCGACCACTTTCTGCTGGATCTTTTCCGGGCCTACTCTCAGCTTCTGGAGCAGAGAGGAGACAGTTCTCCAGGGTTGGCTCCGGTGGTGCCGTTGGTCGATGTATTCGCCCTGCTGTCTTCGGTGAGGTCGGTAAACCCGGAATACTGCCCGGATTACTCTCCGGATTATACGAGGGAGGACTTTATCAAGGACGTTTACCGCCTGCACGCCAGTGGGGTGGATACTACCCGGGACGGCGCCAGGATCAGTTTTCCCATCAGCCGGGGGGTCAAAGGCAAGACCCTGACCGTGACCGACGAAGCCGGGGATGAGCGCCGCTACTACGGCGTTCGGTTTTTGGGTCAGGTGACCTCCGGTTAAGCACCGCAAAAGGAAGCTAAAAAAATTAGGATCGGGCCTAAACCTGGCCGGATTGGCGGCGGTGACGTAGGTCCATCGGTTTATGCTCGACTGGCCTCCGGAAACATATGGGGGCAATTCCAGATGTGGGAATCCCCTATACCGTATAGGTGACTCTCCTCTGTAACGATTAGTGGAAACTAACCATAATGAGTTCTAAAGAGGGAAACTGAGGCGGCCTTTAGCTTCAGTTTCCCGAACTATCGCGATACCCCAAGGCCCAGCCGGGGCCGGCAGAAATCTCCGGACCACAGGAGTTGACAACTATGTCCGACGGTGAGTGGCTTTCGGTAATTCGCAGGGAGTATTTACAAGATTTCGTATTGAACGGCGGAGCATCCGTAAAGTTCGTTATTCCCGGGGAAGAGTCAGAGTACCAGCAGCTGTGGGAAGACCTGCGAGAAGTGGCCAAGGATGACGGCTATTTCTTCGCCCCGGTCAGCGCCGCGGACACCAAAGTCCAAATGGTGGACAAGATCTTCCACGAGGTCGCCAGGCAGATCCCCTGGGACGATTTAGCCCACGCCTTTCTCTGCACAACCTTGATGGAGAGTTCCTACCTGGTACCCGCGGAACGGGAGGAGTTCAGCCTATCCCAGATAGCATATTTGAACGGGATGGACCTGGGAGAGATGCGGGCCGTCATAAACAACAGGCTTCGGGAGCACCTGACCCGGGATTACTCAATGACCCACGAATTTCGCATGGCCATGCTGAAGCTCTGCCAGGCCCAGCTGGACCCCCAGGACCTGGGAGGCGGTGTGGCCGAAGCAGTGAGGGAGTGGCTTACCGGAGATCTCCGGCTTATTTCCGGGCTCAAGTCGGCGTCCATCTTTCAAAAGATTGGCCGGCATAACGGACGGGACATGCTCTCCTCCCTGTCCCACTGGCTGCACATCACCGGCAAATCCGGTCTGGTGCTGGCTCTGGATATTTCCCAGTTCCTGGAAGCACGCCGGCTGGAGGGCGGTGACAGGTCCCTTTACTACACGCCATCGGCGGTGGTGGATGGGTACGAGGTTCTGCGGCAGTTTGTCGACAGCACAGATGAGCTGCACTACTGCCTGATCGTTGTCTTCGCCCCTCCCAGTTTCCTCACCAGCGAACAGCGGGGAGTCCGAAAATACGACGCCCTTTACCTGCGTATATGGAATGAGGTGCGAGACCGCAAGAGAGCTAACCCCCTGTCCACGCTGATCCGCATCGAAAAGAGTGAGGAGCCTGCCAGTGCGGAAGCCCTATGGAGTCGTTCATGATTACACCGTCCTCCGTAAAGCCTCAAATCGCCAGCTGGCGTGCCGTGGAAGCGCTGCGAGCCGGCGTGCCCAACAGTGACGCGGTGCAGGCTCTGGGATGCTCCCATCCCCTGGTGGAAGAGCGCTTTAGGAGCATGCTGGCTGAGATTGACCTGGGCTTTTCCCGGGGAGAAGGCACTCAGGGAGTGTTGGTGGCCGGTGACTTCGGCTCGGGCAAATCCCACCTACTGGAATACTTCCAGCACATTGCCCTGGAGAACAACTTCGTCTGTAGCAAAGTGGTAGTAAGCAAGGAGACCCCTTTGTACGGCCCATCCAAGGTGTACGCCGCTGCCGTTCAGGCTGCCAAAGTACCCAATCGCTCTGGCACGTTACTGGCCGCCATCGCCGAAGACCTGGACTTTGAAAGCCCCGAATACGAGGACTTTTACCGTTGGGTATTCAGTTCCCGAACGGTGTTGAACTCCCGCTTCGCCGCTTCAACTTTCGTTTTTGAAAGGGGCAGCGGCGGCCGGTATCCCGATGTTTCCGACCGCATTTTGCAGTTTTGGGCTGGTGCAAGGGTGCCGGCCACGGAGCTGCGGAGTTGGTTGAAGGAGCTGGGGGAGGTAGCCGCCTACAAATTCGAGAAGGTTTCCGAGCTGGTGCTGTCCCTCCAGAGATACGAGTTCATGTCCCGGCTAATCCGGGCCACCGGCTATGCTGGATGGGTGATCCTGGTTGACGAGGTTGAGCTAATTGGCCGCTACTCGGTGATGCAACGGGCCAAGTCATACGCCGAGATGAGCCGGCTATTGGGCCTGTCGGAGGATGACCGGACGCCCGGGTTGAGCACAGTCTTCGCCATAACCTCCGCATATCAAAGCGAGGTGATGGACCAGAAGCAGGACGAGGAAAAAATAGCCCTTAAACTCCGAGACCGTGGCAAGCCGGGAGACCAACAGTTGAGCGAGAAGGCGGAGCTGGGAATGCGCAAGATTCGCCAGCTGCCCCTGGAAAACATGATTCTGGCCGAGAACTTCGATTTGCGGGAGGTCCACGAGAAAAGCCGGGTTATGTACCGCCAAGCTTACGGCTGGAATCCTCCAGAAGACTACGAGACCAACCCCACCTGGCGCATTCGCCAGCACATCAAACGCTGGATCAACGCCTGGGACCTGGTACGGCTGTATCCCGACTACCAGCCCGACATTCAGGTAAGCGGCCTGCGGCAGAGTTACTCGGAGGACCTGGACCTGGAAGACCCTTGGGATGAAGAAGGAGAGGATCCGGCGGTTCGGTAGCTTCTCCGGCCACCTAGCTTCCATTGAAGGTGCAAGGCGGCGAATGCGTCGCCCCACCCCCGGGCAGGGGTTGCTCTCCTCGGGTGGGGCAAGGTCAGTTAAGGGAGTAGCGCTGGGGGTTTTGGAGGCAATGCCTGCCGGCGTCACCAGCAGCTGTGGGATGACCCTCTAAACCAAACCAAGTTGACCAGCATCGACAGTCATACCGACCCTTGCCGGTTTCACGGGGGCCTTAATTTAGTATCTAGCCCTCGGGCCATTCTCCCAGAGTCACCGGCACCCGAGTTTCTCCTCCCTCCCGAACCACCGTGAGGGTGATTTCCCCCCCGGCCTCGTACCGGTTCAAAGCCACCGTCAAGTCTGTACCGGAAGCTACGGGTCGTCCGTTGACCGCGACAATGATGTCTCCTCCCGGGGAAGGGCGGCCCTGGGTGTCTACTCCGGAAGCTCTCAACCCCGCCTGCTGCGCCGGGCTGCCGGAGATGACCCGTATCACGTAGAAACCTCGATCCACCGGCAGATCCAGCCTCTCCACCAGCAATGGGTTCAAGTTTCTGGATAGGGTTCCTAACCAAGGTGGCTTCACCAGCTCGGCTTTCACCAGGCGGGGCAGCAACTCGGCCAGAGTATTACTGGGAACCGCAAAGCCAATGCTTCGCTGATTTATTTTCGCCGCCGACAATTCGATGGCCGTGGTGATCCCAATCACCTCACCATCTCGGTTCAGCATTGGCCCACCGGAATTGCCGGGGTTGATTAGCGCGTCGGTCTGGATCATCCCTGGGATGAACCTCCCCAAGTCGCTGGGCAACCCCCGATTGACTCCGCTGCTCACTCCCACCGATACGGAGCCCTCCAGTCCATAGGGGTTGCCGATAACGATGGCCAGCTGCCCCGGTTTCACCCGCGATGAATCCCCCAACTTTACCGGCTCGATACCCGCAACGGCCTCCTTGGGCACCTGGAGCAAGGCCAGGTCGTTGGCGGGGTTGCGTCCCAATATTTTCGCTTCCACGTCGGGACCATCAACGAAGGACACCCGGATCCTATCGGCTCGTTCAATGACGTGGTTGTTGGTGACAATGTAGCCTTCTTTGTCGATGAGGAAGCCGGATCCTGCGCTGGTTTGATTAAAGGAGTCCCCGGATTGGGTATCGGCGTATATCTGGACGACCGCCGGACTCACCCGATAGTAGATCTCCTCGACCAGCGCTTCATCATAGAGCAGGGTGGGACCAGAGCCGAATCCCACGCCGCCGGAGCCCGGCCACAGGAAGGCGGCCAGCATGATGACTACTATGCCGACGGCGGTGATGGCGATGATCTGGGACCTGGCTTCACGGTCCATTAGGCAGTCCTAGTGAATTTTAGGTTCAGCGGCTTGGCCTTCATGGTAGGCCTAGAGAGTGAAAGAAATAGTTCCTTAATGGTGACGATACGTTGACAATCGGTGACAACTAGAGCCAGTGTTTCGATAAGAAGTCCCCCAGCTCTGCCCATATTCCCAAATATTCTGTATTCATTTGCCTTGAACGCTGGGGCGGCAATAGGGTTAAATTAGGGGCATAATCGTCTTCCAAGCCGGGGTCCGGTCAAAAGGTTCCGTCAAGACCGGCTCCTGGTGGGAGGAAGCGTTGGTCGGTGCCCACCGGATAAGGGTACCAAAAGCTGGAAACGCAAAAGGCTAGAGAAACGTCCGGAGCCAACCTGGTCCGCCCGGAAAGCGTTGTTGAGGGGAAGGGCAGTGCCGGGCAAGGAGGTGACACGCCCCTAGGACTAATCGTCAGCAGCTCCTGACATAGTTTGGTCCAATACAAGAGATTAGGGCGATGCTCTACCGGCGGCCGGGGAACCCGAGGTGTGTATCCAGCACAGGCAGGCTTAGCAATATTTCTTTCCCATTTCCAATAGTCTCTGCCTATTTATCGGCTGGCCAACGCTGGGCTACCTTACCACAGCCGCAAGAATTGGCCAGAAGACGTTGCCGACTTCCGCAACCGTGGGCCAGCGGGGAGAGTATTTCTGCTCCGGATCGGCGCTGCTAGGATGGGCTGACAGGTTAATGCCAAGAAACAATATTTTGTTTTAGGAGAGGCACCATGTTAAAAGGTTTGGATCCCCATATTGAAGAGCAATTACGGCGGGCTGAAGAGGCTGAAAGTGAAGTTAATCGGCTAGGTTCGCTAGCCGCGGAAGCCCCTCGCCTGCGCATAGAACTAGCCCGGTCCCAGCGCCGCAACGAGCGAAATGGAAATAGCCAGACCGCTAGGGAACAGGCCCGTAGAGAAATCGCGGCGGCCAAGGAACGTCAGGCCGACGTGCCACTAACTTTGGAAACGGTTAGCAAGCTGGTTTACTCCCTTTATTCTCTTTTGAAAGACGTAGACGCCCATCGCAAGGAAGCCCTGCGCTTGATGGGCATTGTAGACCGCATGGATTACGAAGAGGCGCTGGAAGCCGGCGAAGATGAGCAAAAAGAAATGGGTCGCGACCCCAAGGGCATTGAGTATTTGATTGCCTCCCGCCATGGCCAGCCTCGTATCAAACAGATGGTCGATGACCTGGACCCGGACTTCAACTTCTTGAGAAACTGCGACCTGGATGAACCGCTGCGGAGGGACGTCGCCAACTTTATAATGGCCCACGTGGTTTCCCCGGAGCGCGCCAACCAGGAGCGCGCCACAGCCTCGGCAGCGGTGTCTCAAGACCGGAGCATTCCGCAGCCTTCTCAGGCGCCGGCAATAAGCCCCAATGGCTCGCCGGAGTAATTGGGACCGACCAAACATCCCCGGATCAGAGGCGAATGTTGCCCCCCTAGCCAGGCTGACAGGGGCATGTATAGTAGCTGAAAACACCTACTGAAAAGAATGGACATGTTTTTGAAAGAGCCCGGGTTTCGACCGGGCTCTTTTTTGTGTGCCTTTGGGTCTTTATGCGGAGGCTTTCCATTCGGTTATGCGCCTGACTTTTCCAAATCGCGGCTTAATCGGAGAAGGAGCAAGTATCTTTTGATGCCCCTGACGAACCCGGCCTCCATTCAATATCTCGGTCGTTAGCCCTAGCTACTTCTTATGGGATGGTCGCTATTAACCCTTGGTGACTATAATTCCAACCAATGCTACTGTCCGAATCGAAGCTACACTGCGGAATGGGTAAGCCAATAGATTCTTGTGGCGGGCAATAGTATCCCTGCCGGGAGGGTCCAATGTTGGAGACGACCTTCCCCTTGGATCGGGTAGAAAAACGCCAGTAGCTGCTTAAAGCCCTAGCAGCGGTTGGGGAGACGCTATTTGGCAAATCTCTCCTGGAAGGAGAAATAGAATGAGTAAAATATTAATATTAGGCGGTAACTCGGGGGTGGCTAATGCGCGTATTGCGGCTCTGCTTGCTTCATTGGACACATCTATGGAGGCAGAGTGT
>JADFQT010000295.1 GCA_022561675.1 Chloroflexota bacterium | reverse complement strand
TTCGCCGCCGGATACGACCTGACCTCCCCCGATGGCGTGGAGGCCATGATCGCTCAGTTCGACGAGGCGGTCGGTCTGGAAAATCTGGCCGCCGTCCACGCCAACGATTCCAAGCAGCTTTGCGGCTCCGGCGTGGACCGCCACGACAATATAGGAGAGGGTTTCATCGGTGAGGCCGGGTTCGAAGCCATCATGAGCAATCCGGCTTTCAAGGATGTGCCCTTCTTCCTGGAGGTGCCGGGATTCGAGGGCAAGGGCCCGGACCAGCGTAACGTGGATATCCTCAAGGGTATTCGCGCCCGCGTCGGAGTTAGCGCCCCCGTAGGAGCAACTGATTGATTCATCTCTCCCGCCGGGAGTTCTTCCGAATCGTCAGGCAGGCGTATCGGGAACTCCCTTCCCATGTCAGAGATGCCATGGTGAACGTGGATATCTCGGTGGAAGATTGGCCGGATCGGGAGTCTTCGGATCTGGTTGAAGAAGGGAGCACCTTGTTCGGCCTCTACACCGGTATCCCACTGACCGAACGAGAAGGCGTCGGCAGTTCTTTACCGGACCGCATTATCATCTACCGTCAACCCATCCTCCGTAGCTGCGCCTCCCGAGAAGAGGCCGCCCGAGAAATTCGGGTTACCTTGATGCACGAAGTTGGGCATTGCCTGGGAATGAGCGAAGCCGACCTGCACCGTATGGGGTATGGGTAAACCCCTCCCCGGACCGCTGCAATCCTGGGGGCCGGTGCAATCCTGGCTCGATCGCCTGGCCTGGTTGGTGGGCACCGGCTTCGGCTCCGGCCTTTCCCCGGTGGCACCGGGAACTGCCGGCAGCCTGGTGGCCTTGGCCATTTACCTGCTCCTGCCAATATCCGGCGATTCCCTCCTGCTTTACTTGCTGATCCTCATCGGGTTTCTTTTAGGGATATGGGCTACCGGCAGGCTGGTTACCGAAGAGGAGAAGGATCCGGGCCGGGCGGTTTGGGACGAATTCATAGGGCTGTGGGTCACCTGTCTGCTATTGCCCAAAACGTGGCCCTGGATGGCTGCGGCGTTCCTTTGCTTCCGCGCGCTGGACATAATCAAGCCCTGGCCAGCACGACGGGCGGAGGCACTGCCGGGCGGCCTGGGAATCATGGCCGACGACCTGCTCGTGGGCATTTACGGCGCGGCGATTTTGAACGCGGCGAGGATCCTCTTTTGGGCCTGAAATGGACGCGCAACGGACGCCTGGAGATTGGAAGCCCGGCCCTCCGCAGCGAGCCGGCATTCCCGATTGCCCACCCCTGAGCCCTGTGATATACTCGCCTGAATCTCAGCCCTTTCCGGAGTCTGCGCCCCTCGACAGAAGATAGCCCCTGGTCCTACCAACCGCATCTCCAGAAGGCGCCGAATCAACCGGTCGCGTCGGCTGTCGCTGGGTACCGCACCTATGATAAAATGGCTGATGATCAGCTCCGGCCGAGGCACGGCCGGTTTACCCATTGATAGCCCGGCTGATAACCCGGACTCGATAATATAAAAAGGTAGGTTTTATGGTACAGTCGCTAGAGCGACCAGCAGAGCCAGCCCCGGCATCCCAGCCGGCATCCCAGCCGGCATTCCAGCGGGAGCCACTGACGATGAAGTCGCTGCTGGAAGCCGGGGTCCACTTCGGGCATCAGACCCGTCGTTGGAACCCCAAGATGAAACGGTACATCTTCACCCAGCGTAACGGCATCCACATCATGGATCTCCAGCAGACCCTGGGCCTGCTCCATGAGGCCTACCGGGCGATGGTTCAAATAGCGGCCGATGGGGGCAAAGTGCTCTTCGTTGGCACCAAGAAGCAGGCCCAGGAAGTGGTGCAGAGCGAGGCCGAGCGGTGCGGCATGTGGTACGTGAACCAGCGCTGGCTGGGAGGCACGCTAACCAACTTCCAGACCATCCGCACCCGCATCAACTATATGATTGAGCTTCAGCAAAAGAAGGAGCAGGGCTACTTCAGGCTGCTTCCCAAGAAAGAAGGGGTTAAGCTGGGAGAGACTCTGGCTAAGCTGGAGAAGTACTTCTTGGGCATCAAGGACATGACTGCCCCGCCAGCGGCGATATTCGTCATCGACATTGGAAAAGAAGCCATTTGCATCGCGGAAGCCCACCGGATGGGCGTCGCGATATTTTCCATTCTGGACTCGGACTGCGACCCTTCGAAAATAACGCATCCCATCCCCGGAAACGACGACGCGGTGCGCTCCATACGGCTTATCACCGGCCGCATGGCCACCGCCGTTCTGGAGGGAGTGGCTCAACGGGAAACGATGCTGCTAGAGCAGGAAGAGGAACTCCGGGCTGAACAAGCCGCGGAAGCTGCGGAGGTTGCGGCAGCCACGGCGCTCCGGGATGAAAACGCGGAGCTCTCGGCCTTGGAGACAGCGCCCTTGGAGGAACTGGCCGAAATGATGCAGCATGCTTCGCAAGACGACGATCCATCGGAGTCCTCGGAAGAAGGTGGTCCCACCTCAGGTTTCTACTCCGATTAGTTCCACCCTGCCAATCTCTGGAGGACGACTTTTGGCGGCTACGGTCGAGCAGATTAGAGCCCTAAGAGAACAAACCGGCGCCGGGATAATGGATTGCAAGCAGGCGCTGGAAGACAGCAGCGGCGACCTGGCCCAAGCCGCCGATGCGCTTCGTGAA
>JADFQT010000294.1 GCA_022561675.1 Chloroflexota bacterium | reverse complement strand
AACCAGACTCAGCTTGGCCTTGGGCCAGCTAGACCCGAACAGACGCCGCAACCAGCCACGGCGCTCGGCACAGGCAGCTATGTCAAAACATCCGATAGCCTCCAACCAGGCACTCTGCAGTTGGAAGCGGGGGGATTTAGCGTCATGTGCTGCCCACGGTCTCTTGCGAGTAATCGACGATCCCAACCAAGGGCTCCGCTAACCGCCGATGATCAGGTGCTCATTTACTTGCCCTGGGGCAGGGTCGCCATCTGGACAGCTGCGAAGGTATCGCCAAACGGGAGTGACAGGCCTCGGCCGAGTCGGCTATATTTATACCGCGATTAGGGGAACGGAGAGGGGCAAGATGGCAGTTACGAGTTTGGAGATAAAGTCTCAACAAACCTTCGCGGGAGGGACGTCTTTCGGCGAGGTGGGAACCTATCGGCAGCTGGATGGTACGGTGCAGTTCGCGGTGGACCCCAACCACCCAGCCAATTCCGTCATCACCGACATCAAGCTGGCTCCCCGCGATTCCAACGGCTTGGTGAGATTCTCTTCTGATTTTCGGGTCCTGCAGCCGGTTGAACTTCAAAGAGGCAATCACCGCCTCCTATTCGACATCCTCAACCGGGGCCGGGGACCTGTCTTAAGGAATATCAATAGCGCTCCCGACGTGGCGGCTCACGAGCCTCTGAATCCAGGCAATGGCTTTCTGATGCGTCAGGGTTACACCGTAGCCTGGTGTGGATGGCAACACGACGCTCCCGACGTGCCCGGAGTGCTACGCTTGCGGGCGCCGGATGCCACAACGGGAGAGGGCCCCATATCCGGGAAAGTGGTGGTCACCTTTCAGCCCAACTCCCTCACCAAGTCCGAGTTTCTATCCAGCCGCATGCACCGTCCCTACCCAACCAGCGATTTGCTGGATGCCAATGCGGTGCTTACCGAGCAGGATCACGAAGACGCGCCAGAGAGAATCATCCCCCGGGAACAATGGTCCTTTGCCCGCCCGGAAGGAGATCGGGTAATTCCGGACGCAAATAATGTCTACCTGGCTTCGGGTTTCCTTCCCGGCAAAATCTACCAGGTAATCTACACCACCACTGGAGCGCCGGTGGGAGGTCTGGGACTGCTGGCGACCCGGGATCTGGGTTCCTTCCTGAGACACGGCACCAGGGAGGAGGGCAACCCATGCGCCGGAGACCTGGAGCACACTTACAGCTTCGGCGTATCCCAAAGCGGAAGGTTCCTTCGGCATTTTCTGTATTTGGGACTGAATCAGGATGAAGCCGACCGGATGGTCTTCGACGGGCTCATACCCCACGTTGCCGGTGGCAAGCACGGCGAATTCAATCACCGGTTTGCTCAGCCTTCCAGCCAGGCCAGCCGAAGCCCCAACAACCTTGCGCCTTTCAGCGACATCGACCAAACTGATCCGGAGACAGGCAACACCGACGGGCTACTCCACCGGCTTGCCGCTGGGGGCCGGGTGCCAATGGTAATGCACACTTACACTTCTTCCGAGTACTGGGGAGGCCACGGCGCGCTGGTTCACATCGACTTGAAGGGAGCCCGAGATTTGGAGATACCAGAAGAGGTGCGGGTGTATCACTTCGCGGGGTGCCAGCATCCCTTGGGGACTTTTCCGCTGACCAACGTGGATTCGGTTAACGGCTACCAGGGGCAGCAGGGATTCAACTGGGTAGATTACCGGCCGCTGCTGCGGGCCGCGCTTGTCAACCTGGACCGGTGGGTCACCGAAGGAAAACTACCGCCGGACAGCAAACACCCCAGGCTGGATGAAAACACAGCCGTGCCACCGGAATCCCTCTCCGGCTTGTTTGCGTCCCTCCCCGGCGTAGGCTTTCCCCAGCCTTTACGGCGATTTACCCGACTGGATTTCGGCCCGGAGCCTGGTGTCGCCACCAACGCTCCTCCAATAATCGGTAAGCCTTACCCCCTTTTGGTGCCAGCCTTGGACCCGGACGGAAATGAACGTTGCGGCGTGAGGCTGCCCTTCCAAACCGTGCCTCTAGCTACCTACACCGGCTGGAACCTGCGGGACGAGGCAATCGGCGGAGCGGGCCAGATCCTCTCCTCGGGTGGAGCCTCGGGCGGTACGTTGCTTGGCTCAACCATCCCCTTCGCCTTCACCCGCTCCGAGCGCCAGGCAAGCGGCGATCCTCGAGCGTCGATCGAAGAGCGGTACGCGTCCAAAGAGGATTACCTGTCTCAGGTGAGGGAGGCGGCCGAGAAGATGATAGCTGAGAGGTACATATTGCCGGAGGATATGGATACCATCCTTGAGCAAGCCGGGGAACACTACGAGTTTCTGAAAAGCCGCGTCCCAGAGACTCAGGCCGCCGATGATTAATTTGCCCGGCGCGCCATTTTTGAGAGAAGCTCCGCTGCGCTGGCCGCTGTTCCGCCCAGAATCGCCTATAGGTGGGAAGAGCATCAATCATGAGTAGCTTGACGAATTCCTGCTGAAACACTATATTATCAATCGCCCAACGCAGGATTGGAGGAATACTATTATCCAATTAGAGGAGGTCTTTTCATGAAGCTGCACGGGTTTGTTCCCTGGAACCTGGTCGCGATTACCTCGGTGTTGCTGGCCCTGGCCCTGGTATTGGCCTGCGGCACCTCGGCTCCGCAGCCGGCGGACAGCCAGTCGCCGGATCAGCCGG
>JADFQT010000065.1 GCA_022561675.1 Chloroflexota bacterium | reverse complement strand
CAGCTCCATGCCGCGGTGGTGGAGTTGATTGCTCTGGACAATGCGGAGATCAAGTACTCCACCCTCCAGAACTGGTATCCCGGCGACAAAAACGGACAGGGGGGCGTCTATAACTTCGTCACCAAGCGTGCCAAGGCCAAGGGAGTAAACTCCAAGATTTCCTGGACCCAGGTGGAGACCGGCTCCGCCATCACCTGGAAGTATCCCAGCGTCATTTTGGAGGGCGACAATTCCGTGGGTGAGTTCTACTCGGTGGCTCTGGTAAACAATTACCAGCAAGCCGACACCGGCACCAAAATGATCCACTTGGGCAAGAACACCAAGAGCACCATCGTGGCCAAGGGAATCTCCGCCGGCAAGGGACAGAACACCTACCGGGGGTTGGTAAAAATCAACGCGTCGGCCACCAACGCCAAGAACTTCACCCAATGTGACTCCCTGCTCATTGGCGACCAGTGCGGCGCCCACACCGTTCCCTACATCGAGGTTAAGAACCCCACGGCCCAGATAGAGCATGAGGCCACAACCTCCAGAGTAAGCGATGATCAGCTTTTCTATTGCCAGCAGCGGGGTATTTCGGTGGAAGACGCCCACTACATGATCATAAACGGTTTCTGCCGGGGCATCTTTCAGGAATTGCCCTTCGAGTTCGCCATGGAAGCCGGGCAGCTCCTCAAGGTAAGCCTGGAAGGCGCGGTGGGTTAAGCGGCAATGCCCACAAATGAGAACGGCCAACAGCCGCTTTTAGAAGTACGGGATCTCCACGTCTCCGTCGGCGATCAAGAGATACTCCATGGTGTGGACCTGACGGTCAATGCCGGCGAGGTCCACGCCATAATGGGGCCGAACGGCTCGGGTAAGAGCACCCTGGCCAACTGCCTGGTCGGGAAACCTGAATACACCGTGACCAAAGGCCAGGCCTTTTATCTGGGAGAAAGTTTGTTGGGCCTGGAGCCGGAAGAGCGGGCCCGCCGGGGCGTGTTTCTGGCCTTTCAATACCCGGTCGAGTTGCCGGGAGTGCGTACCTGGCAGTTTCTGAAAGCCGCCGTGGACGCCCTGCGACAGCAACGGGGCGAGGAAGAGATGAGCGCCCGGGACTTTGACCGCCTGCTGCGGGAAAGGGCCAAGATAGTTCAGATGGACCAGGAGCTGCTGCGGCGCTCGGTCAACGAGGGTTTTTCCGGCGGCGAGAAGAAGCGTAACGAGATTCTGCAGATGGCCGTGCTGGACCCCAAGCTGGCGCTGCTGGACGAGACCGACTCCGGACTGGACATCGATGCCCTGCGCATCGTGGCCGACGGCATCAACAAGCTGCGGCGTCCGGATAACGCCATGGTGCTGGTGACCCACTACCAGCGGCTGCTCAACTACATCACCCCCGACCATGTCCACGTGCTGTTGGATGGCCGTATTGTGCGGTCCGGTGGGCCGGAGTTGGCCCTGGAGCTGGAAGAGAAGGGGTACGAGTGGATACGAGAAGCGGTAGATGCCGCAACCTAAGCGCCCCTTCTCCCCTACCTTCACCGTGGCTATCCCCAGCCGCACTCGCCACTTTGGCGTGCCTGAACCCCAAAAATAAGAATGACGCAAGTTTTAGAAAAATATTCGGGATACTTGGCCCAATATGAGGAGTTGGAAGCCAGCTGGGAGGCCAACCGCCTGCCCTGGCTGGCGCAGCTTAGAGGCCACGCCTGGTCGCGCTTCGCAGATCTGGGTATGCCCACTGCCCGACGGGGCAACGAAAAATGGAAGTATACCAACGTCGGCCCGATAGCCAACGGCTCTTTCGGACACCCGTTGGGCCTGGACCCGAATGACTATATTGCACCAGACTTGATAGCTCAAGCAGCTCCCTGGCAAGAGGAGTGGATAAACCTAGTATTCCTGGACGGGCGGTTTTCCAGCTCTCTTTCGACTGTCTCCCTTTCCAACGGTGTTTATGCCGGCGGTGTTTATGCCGGAGGACTGGGCGGTATCCCAGCCGAGCATGCAAACGTGTTTCGGCAGCATCTGGGACAGCACGCCCTGGCTGAGGAAGACGGCTTCACCGCCCTGAACACAGCTTTCCTGCACGATGGTCTGTTCGTCCATGTTCCCGAGGGAGCCCCGGCTCCCGCC
Source organism: Chloroflexota bacterium (assembly GCA_022561675.1). Lineage (GTDB taxonomy): Bacteria > Chloroflexota > Dehalococcoidia > Lucifugimonadales > UBA3495 > JADFQT01. The sequence continues at coordinate 8,248 of JADFQT010000065.1, read as the reverse complement.
TTGCTCAACCTGGTATTCGCCACTACCGACCGGCACCAGCCCCGGGTCACCTATCCCCGAGTGCTGGTGGTTGCCGGTCCCGGGACCCAACTGACCCTGTCGGAAAGCTACGTCAGCCTTACCCAGGAGCCCGGCTTTACCAACGCGGTCACCGAAATTGTGCTGGAGGAGAACTCCCAGGTCCGGCACTGCCGGCTGCTGCTGGAGAATCAGCAGGCCTTCCATGTGGGCACCAGCCGGGTCTACCTGGCGCAGAACAGTAGCTTCAACTCGACCAGCTTCGCCAAAGGCGCCGCCCTGGGGCGCAGCGATCTCCACTGCCTTTTAGACGGTCCAGGAGCCTCCTGCACTCTGAACGGGCTTTATCTAACCACCGGAACCCAGCACATGGACAATTTCATTAACATCGAGCATGCCAAGCCCCATGGCACCAGCCGCCTGTTATACAAAGGCATTCTGGATGGGCACTCGCGGGCGGTTTTTGGCGGTACGGTACTGGTGCGGAAAGACGCCCAGCATACCAACGCCCACCAAACGGACAAAAACTTGCTCCTGTCGGAAGACGCCGAAATCGATAGCAAACCCAGCCTGTTTATCTACGCCGACGACGTTATCTGTGGCCACGGCGCCACCGCCGGCCACATAGATGCCGAAACGCTTTTCTACATGCGAAGCCGGGGGCTGGACCTGGCAACGGCCAGCCGTATTTTGGTTCAGGCCTTTGCCGGGGAGATCATAGAAAAGGTGGAACCGGAGCCTTTGCGGGATTATCTGGAAAAATTGTATTCGGGGGCCGTTTCGGCTCCAGGGATTAGCCTGGGAGGTACTCCGTGACTACCGCCACCTCCGCTTTTGACGTAGCCAGAATCCGGGAAGACTTCCCGGTTCTGCAACAGATGGTCAATGGTAAGCCGCTGGTCTACCTGGATAACGCCGCCACCAGTCAGAAGCCCCAGTCGGTCATCGATACCCTGGTGCATTACTACACCTCGGATAACTCGAACGTCCACCGGGGCGTGCACACCCTTAGTCAGCGGGCCACCGAGGATTACGACGCCGCCAGAAGTACGGCGAGGCAGTTTCTCAATGCGGCCTCCGACCAAGAGATCATCTTCGTGAAGGGCACCACCGACGGGATCAACCTGGTAGCCCACAGCTACGGGCGGCAGCACCTGGGACCGGGAGATGAGATTATCATCTCCACCATGGAACACCACTCGAACATCATTCCCTGGCAGGTTTTATGCCAGGAAAAGGGCGCTCACCTGCGCGTCATCCCCATCAACGACGCCGGTGAGCTACTGATTGATGAGTACGAAAGGCTGTTGACCCCTCGGACCAAGCTGGTATCCATCACCCATGTTTCCAACGTGCTGGGAACCATCAATCCCATAGAGCAAATCGTGGAAATGGCCCACAGCCGGGGAGTACCGGTGCTGGTGGACGGAGCCCAAGCGGCGCCTCACATGGCAGTGGATGTGCAGAAGCTGGGCTGCGACTTCTACGTATTCTCCGGCCACAAGGTCTGTGGTCCCACCGGCATCGGCGTCCTGTACGGCAAATCCGACCTGCTGGAGGCCATGCCCCCTTACCAGCTCGGCAGCGAAATGATCAAGTCGGTCACTTTTGAGCGTACCATTTACAATGACCTGCCCTACAAATTCGAGCCGGGCACGCCCCACATAGCGGGAGCCATTGGCCTGGGGGCCGCCATATCCTATATTAGCGACATAGGAATGGACCGGATATTCGCCTACGAAAGCGAACTGTTGCGGTATGGCACCGAGCGCCTCTCGGCCATCGGGGGTTTGACCCTCATAGGCACCGCCGCCAAAAAGGGCAGCGTCCTCTCCTTTGTGATGGATGGGGTCCACCCCCACGACATCGGGACCATCCTGGACGCGGAGGGAATCGCCATCCGCACGGGTCACCATTGTGCCCAGCCGCTGATGGACCGGTTCGGAGTTCCGGCCACGGCTCGGGCATCCCTAGCTTTCTACAACACCAAGGAGGAAATCGATGTTCTGGTCAAGGGCATCGACCGGGTTATCGAGGTCTTCAGCTGATGTCCGACCTCAATGAGCTATACCAGGAGATACTGCTGGACCACAACAGCAAACCCAGGAATTTTCGCAAACTTGACCAGGCCAATCATACCGCCGACGGCTATAATCCTCTTTGCGGCGACCGAATCAGCCTCTATCTTCAAATCGAAGATGGGGTCATCACCGACGTGGGATTTCAGGGCGTCGGCTGCGCCATCTCCCGAGCCTCCGCCTCCATGATGACCCAGAGCATCAAGGGGCAAAAGCTGGAAACCGCGGAACAGGTCTTCGACCAGTTTCACAAGATGCTGACCGAGCCGGACGCGGAGCTGGACTACGACCAATTGGGCGACCTGGAAACCCTGGCCGGAGTCGCCGAGTTCCCCACCCGCATTAAATGCGCCGTACTGGCCTGGCATACCCTGCGGGCCGCCCTCGAAGGGAAGAGCGACGGCGTAACCACCGAGTAGTCCTAATGCAGGACCAATGAATTGTCATTGATTAGTCTTCAAGCCCCTTTTGCAGGCCCCTCTTGAGTAATCAAGACTGATCAGATCCTCCCTGCACCGGAGACTTCCCCTTAAACCTCTGGCGACCTAGAATACTCTTATGCCACAACTACCCGATGTCCCTCTGCATGGGCTCTACGGCGAATCCATAATGGACCACTTCCGTAGTCCCCGTCACCGATCCGCGCTCGCTTCCTCCGACATAGAGACCGAGGAGTTCAATCCCTTCTGCGGGGATCGGGTCATCCTGCAGATAAAGCTGGACGATGCCGGCCGGATCACCCAGGTCAGCAGTCGCTCCGAGGGCTGCTCCATAATTCAGGCGACGGCTTCGATGATGGCGGAAGCCTTGCTGGGCAAGAGCCTGGCGCAGGCTGCGGCGTTGGACCACGCTTTTCGGGCAATGATGCGCGGGGAGAGTTTGGAGCAGGAGTCTGCGCCCGAGCTGGGGGACCTGGTTGCGATGCAGGTGGTCCGTGAGTATCCTGTGCGGATAAAATGCGCCCTGCTGCCCTGGCTGGCGCTGGAAGTGGGTATGGAGAGCCATCAATTGGGGCAGGCCGAGCGCGACTAAGAATATGCCTCAAAACGACTCATGTCATTCCGAAGTTGCGAAGCGACTGAGGAATCTAAATCCTGGGACCGTCCAACCTCATGAGTCAGTACTATAGTTACACTATAGTCAATGATGTCAGAACCATGTTCCCAGGGACTTTAGACCCCTCGCGGAGTCTATCCTGAACAACGCCGAAGGGCTCGGGGTAACATCTTGAGATAGTGACTAGTCAGAGAGTATTCAGAGACTAATCACCAGATCACCGCTCCAGCCAGGCCCTGGACCAGAAAATGTACTCGGATAGAGCTGTGTTGGGGTGGAATCCCTTCAAGTCCCAATCGAAGGCCCAGCGCGAGGTTTCGCTTCCGGGGCTGAACAGGTAGGCCTGGTCCAGCAAGTAGGCCTGAAGCTCCACCAGCTGCCGGCGGCGGAGATCCGGGTCCCCCTCCGAAGCCTGCCGCTCTATCAGGGAATCCAGAACCGGATCCTGGTGTCCCAGCAGATTTACCGGGCCCCGGCTGTGGAGCAGCCCCAGCAAGAATCCGTTGGTGGTGGGCGTTTGCGGCGCACTGCCAATGATTAGCTGGAAGGACTCCTTCTCCTGCAACAGCAGCTGGTTGTAGTGGGCGGGATTAATTGCCCGTAAATTGGGATCAAATCCCACTGCCCGCAGATCCTCCGCGATACCTATACCCAAGTCCAGATAGGCTTGGCTCGAATCGACCACCGCTATCTCGATGCTCAAAGGCAGGGCGACTCCGGCGCCGGCCAGCAGCTCTCGGGCTTCGCTTGGACTGGCGAAATAATTGTCGCGGATGGTGTCCTGGGGTAGCAGCCAATCCGGACCGGGAACCGGCACTCCGGCGCCGACGGATCCGTGCCCCTGCCACAGGGAATGCACATACTCCCAGGGGTCGATGGACTGGAAAATGGCGCGACGTATGTCGGCCTGGCCCCCCAGAGATGTCTGGAGATTGGCCCAGATCAGCAATCCTGAGCCGGCCTGTTCCGCGATACTGGCGTTAAACTCCGCGCTGCTGGAACTCAGCTGATTCCATTCCCCGGGTGGCAGGTTCACCACGTCCACCTGGCCGGCTCGAAAGGCGGCCAGGAGCTTAGTCCCGGAGGAAGGAAACTGTCCGGAGCGTTTGACCAGTTTTATCACCAGCCCATCCAGGTAGGGCAGGCTTTCTTCAAAGTAGTCCGGGTTGCGGCTAAGCGCCGTGCCCACACCTTCCTCCGTACTCTCCCAAATCCAGGGTCCGGTGCCCACCACCGGACTCCGCCTCAAATCCCCGTACTGCTCCACTACTTCCCTGGCGATGATCTTGCTGTGACCGTCGGCCAGAGCCAGTAGAGCATCGGAATCCAGGAAAGCGCGGCTTACCCGCAGGATGCCCGGCTCCGGCGCCTGGAACCCGGATATGCCCCGGTCGGAGAACAGTTTGGCGTGGGGCCAACCCTCGGTCTCCATCCTTTGGTAGCTGTAGACCAGGTCTCCCGCCACCAGGGGCCGCCCATCAACCGGATTCAGGTTCTGCCAGCGCACATCTGGGCGCAACTGAAACTCATAGGCAAAGTCGGAAGTCAGGCGCCAGCTTTCACACAGGTCGCATTCCAGCATCAGACTGGGCTGCTCGACCAGCGGACCGGTGCGCAGCCGCAGCAAGCGGCTGTAGGCCAGGCCAGGGCCCAGGGTGGCCAATGTCTCCTGACGGACCTGGTGAACATCCCGATGAGGAATATCCGCCGCACTCACCAGGGTCAGGGTGCCGCCGGTTAACCCGCCGGGGGACGGAGACACGACCGGCGTGGGAGTCGGTGCCGGTATTGCGGTGGGAGTGGGCTGCTGCGTAGGAATTGGGGTAGGGACAACCGCGGTGGGTGGAGGCTCTTCGGGCAAAGCCGGCGGCTGGGTTGAGCAGCCCGCCAACGTGACAAGAAGCAAAATTTGAGAAAAAAGCAGGCCGATCAATGAATAACGCCGCATTCCACCCCTCCCGAGTTCAACACCGAAGCCGCGATAACAGCCCTTTCATTCTATGAGGTAGAGGGACAGCCTGCGGTTTCGGGATACCCGCTATTTTAGAGCAGACCCTACCCCGGTCATCCAGGCAATTGGTGAACATAATATGGGGATTTTGGCGGCAGAGGTTCCGGGGAACCGTAGGATTTCAGGTGGGGGCAGTGTAGTTGGATGGGAAAGCGTTGGAGCCCCGAATCAGCCCCTTGACATAGGCGATCTGACCCGTGTGCTGGTAAAACTCGCCAATGATCTGGCGGAACATGGTGGCAACCGAAAATTCCGGCCTTCGCTCTCGGGGAATAACATCAAAGTCCTCCGGCTGGAGCCCACGCAGATAGTCCAGGGTGCCGGCGCGCACCGCCGCTCCGTAGCGCAGCAATTCTGGCAGGTCCAGGGCCGGGAAATTGGTGACCTGCTCCTGAGTATGGCCAAAGCCGTTGTCCCGTGCCGGCAACCCAAACCGCTCGTTCCAGCCATCACGCTCCCAGAGCTCAGGCTGATTCTGCGTGTAGAACTGGAGCCACATGTCTTCCACTCGCAGCATGTGCCACAGCATCCAGCCGATGGGATTGGCCTCCGGAGTGGCCCGCCAGACCAGTTCCTCGGGAGTGAGGTCCTGGACCGCCTCCAGCAGGAAATCCTGCTCCCTGGCCAGAGCATCCTCGATGAAACGACTCAGCGTAATCATGGGACTCCTTTAATTCCGGTAATCTCAGTCGGCAATCTCGATCATTCGTGGGAAAACAACTTGCCGCTCCAGCTGGGGCCGGTATCCGCACGGCTTTATAATTTCCACCTCGGCGTAAGCCTGGGGCCACGGCGGCGGCGTAGGCATGATTATTCCATGATTACTCAATGCGCACCCTTGACTAATCCCCGGTCCGGCAGGGGCCGGAAGAACTTTCCAATAGCCTGAGCCGTCTGAGTACGCATCAGATCTTGCTTCACTTTGGCCAGCGGGCCCTCGGGTTCGGCCGAACAGAACCGTCCGAAAGTCGGGCCGTATTTACCACCGGCTAGCCGACATAAATGATACTACATCGTTCAGCCGTCTGGGGTGCTGGGCGCGAGGCAAGGCGTGACCCGGTTGCGGGCTGCCCTGCCACCAGGGCCGTAGGCCGATGGAAAAAACCGGGGGTCCTACTGCCAAATGTGCTTGACACTAGTAAAAGCGCGGGCCTATAATCCCAATAGAGGCCAGGAAAAATGACCTGCGGTCTCTGAGTCGCCCCCAAACCTTTCCTGCTTAATCGTCCCTCTTTTCATGCGGCTGGCACATTCCAGCCCTCTATGCCCGTGATTTACGTTCAGCGTTGAGGCATGGCCGCTAAATATATTTTCGTTACCGGTGGTGTGGTCAGTTCAATCGGCAAGGGGATTAGCGTCGCCTCCATTGGGCGCATCCTCAAAAGCCGAGGGTTAACCGTCTCGGTGATCAAGCTGGACCCCTACCTCAATGTCGACCCCGGAACCATGTCCCCCTACCAGCACGGCGAGGTCTTTGTGACTCGGGATGGCGGTGAGACCGACCTGGATCTGGGGCATTACGAGCGGTTCATAGACATGGAACTAACTCGTTCCTCCAATGTCACCGCCGGAGAACTTTACTTGTCGCTGATTAGCAAGGAGCGGCGAGGAGATTTCTTAGGGGGTACCATCCAGACTGTGCCCCACGTCACCAACGAAATCAAAAAGCGATTGACCAACTTGGCTGAAGAATCCCAGGCCCAGGTTATTGTAGCCGAGGTGGGCGGTACCGTAGGAGACATTGAGGGATTGCCCTTTCTGGAAGCTATCAGGCAGATGCGTAAGGACGTGGGGCGGGACAATGTGCTTTACCTGCATTTAACCCTGCTCCCCTACATTACGGCCACCGGAGAGCTAAAAACCAAGCCCACTCAGCACAGCGTCAAGGAGCTGCGAAGCATCGGTATTCAACCGGACGCCCTGCTTTGCCGCAGTGACCACCCGCTATCCGATTCCATCCGCGAGAAACTCTCCCTGTTCTGTGACGTGGACAGCGAAGCGATCATCTGCCTGGAGACGGTGGATAATGTCTACGAGGTTCCGCTGATTTTGGAAGATGCCGGATTGGGGGATTTCATCGTAAGGACCTTTGGATTCGCCGACCATACTCGCGACCTCGCCGAATGGGCTGCCATGGTCGAGCATATGAAGTCCTTGCCGGGCCGGGTGCCCATAGCCGTGGTAGGCAAATATGCCGAATACCCGGACAGCTATATTTCCGTCAAGGAGGCGCTGCGCCACGCCGGGGTGGCTCACGACCGGGGAGTGGATATTGATTGGGTGCACTCCGAGGATGTGGAGCGGCTGGGTCCGGATTCCCTGCTGGCCAACGCCTGTGGGATAGTAGTCCCGGGAGGGTTCGGACCCCGCGGGGTGGAAGGGATGGTCGCAACAGCCCGCTATGCCCGGCAGCACCAGGTACCTTACCTGGGATTGTGCTTGGGCATGCAGGTCATGATAGTTGAATGGGCCAGAAACGTTCTGGGACTGCCTCAAGCCAACTCGTCGGAGTTGGACCCGGACACTCCTGACCCGGTAATTCACATTATGCCGGACCAGCGAGACGTGACCGCCATGGGCGGCACTATGCGCCTGGGTTGGTATCCCTGCCGTCCGGTGGCCAACACCCGAACTTACGCTGCATACCAAACCGCGGAGGTCATGGAGCGCCATCGGCATCGCTTTGAGGTGAACAACGCCTATCGGGAAACCCTGGAGGAGTCCGGGTTGATTGTCGGCGGACTTTCTCCCGATGGCAGCCTGGTTGAGACGGCGGAGGTGCGGGACCACCAGTTCATGGTCGGAGTGCAATTCCATCCGGAGTTTCAATCCCGTCCCAACCGGCCTCATCCCCTCTTTCGAGACTTCATAGGCGCTGCCAAAAATACTATACGCGAGGGCGGCCAGCGTCCCCTGCCCTTGGAGGCGCCGGAGTAACCGGCCCGGGATTTCCGTGAATGCTACTTTTTCCGAACATCAGCTCAGAATTCCAGCTCCAGGCACCTCCTGAATAAGGGGCAGGTTTTTTAGGAGCGACCAAGTGAAGCTGTTTCTAGACACCGCTAATATTGAAGAGATACGCCAG
>JADFQT010000064.1 GCA_022561675.1 Chloroflexota bacterium | reverse complement strand
CAAGAAGCCGGGGTAAAGAAGTTGGTGCTAGTTCACGTTGGCCCCAACCTTTCCCAGGATGGTCCCATGCGTAAGGGCCGGGAGGACATCCGCCGCGTTTATGACGGGGAAATTATCTTCTCAGAGGAGCTAGGGCTGTTGAGGGTCTAGCCCTTGCTGCCCAAGGGAACCAGGCTTTCAAAGGCCTCCTAAATTTCCCCTCCATTCATTAGAATGGGGGGATAGAAGGGGAAGTTAGGATGGGTCACAGGGCCACGTCTTAACACGCCCTTACAAGGAGGCTGAAACCAGTTCTTACCAACGTCGCAAGCGATACACGCCCACTTAGGGCCCGGTGACGAGGTTCCAGTGGTGTTAGAAGGGGAGTCGACCGGGGATAGGTGGGTTCTAACGGCGCTGGCGTCTCCGCCGCCGGGCGGCCCGCTGCATTGCCAGCCGCTCCTTCTGCGCCTTGGACTTGAAGAAGCGCCGGTCCTTTATCTCCCGCAGAATGCCGGCATGCTGCACGGATGCTCGGAATCGGTTAACCAGGCTCTCCGGGCTTTCGCCCTCCCGAGGGGTCACGTAGGCCATGGGGTCTCCTTTCAACTTCGGAGTGACGGTCTTTCTGCTAATTTAACACAGGGCTCAGGTTGAAGCAAACGTACCGGCTGCGCCGAAAAGCCAGTTTGGCAATGGCGTATAGGGAGAAAGGCAACTGGTAATCAGTTCTACCTTCTGCTCATCCTTACAGAACCGCTCCGTCTACCATCTGGAGCACCCGGTCGCTCATGCCGGACAGAGTCAGGTCGTGGGTTGCGACAATGACCGTCACTCCCTGGTCCCGGGACACATCTCTCAAAATATTGGCGATGGACATCCCCGTGGCGGTGTCTAACTCTCCGGTGGGCTCGTCGGCAAACAGCACCTCCGGGTTGGAAACCAGGGCTCGGGCGATGGCCACCCGCTGCTGCTCCCCGCCGGAAAGCTCGTAGGGCCGGTGGTCGGCCCGGCTGCTCAGGCCAACCAGTTCCAGGACCTCCGCAGCCCGCCGTCTCCTCTCCCGCCACGGAACGCCACTGATGTGAAGGGGAAGCTCCACGTTTTCATGGGCGGATAGCAGGGGAATCAGGCCGAAAGACTGGAAAATGAAACCGATGTTGCGACGCCTGAGCTGCACCATTTCCGATTCTGAAAAGGACCCCAGGTGCTTCCCCTGAAACCAGACCTTTCCGCTGGTGGGCTGGTCCAGTCCCGCCATCAGGTTGAGCAGTGTGGTCTTGCCCGAGCCGGAACGGCCGACCAGGGCGAGAAACTCGCCGGTGGAGACTGCCAGATCAACGTCGTTGACGGCGGTTACCGTCCCGTCGCCCCAGCCGAAAGAGCGGCTAAGATTTTCGGTGCTGATAATGGTTGGTTCTGGGTAAGATCCCTTTCCTGTCACGTAGTCTCCGGCGGCTGATTGGGTTGTTTGCACTCGGATTATTCTGCGAAAATCTCGATTTGACCCAGGAAAGCGGGCTGGGCGGGCAAAAACCCGCCCCGGTTTATCGGTCGGCCTGGCGTGCTTCGTCCTCTTCCCGGTGGTCGGCAGCCTGCCGCCGGGCGGGCTTGATGGTGATTTGCCCGTCCTCCAGGTTCACCGTTGCCAAGCCCCCCATCTCTAACCGATCCAAATATTCTCTCGGCAGTTGTAGTCTACCCACCCGGTCAACAACCAGGTATTCTTGCTCAGTGGAGGCGCCAGAGCGCTGGAAAGAGGATTGTAAGTAGCTTTCGGCGCTGATTCGCCCGTCCCGTATGTGAACCACCCGGTCCACGAAGTGGGCTACACCGGCGAAGTGGGTCACAATCACCACGGTGACGCCGAAGACCCGGTTCATCTCGCCCAGCATGCGAAAAACATCCTCCGCCATTTGAGTATCCAGCTCGCCGGTGGGTTCGTCCGCCAGCAGGAGAGGGGGACGGTTGGCCAGCGCCACGGCTATGGCCACCCTTTGCTGCTCTCCCCCAGACAGCTGTCCCGGTGCCCGGCTTACTTTATCCTCCATATCCAGCGCCGCCAGCAGCTCCATGCTGCGCCCGCGCCTTTCTCTGGAGGAGACCCCGGCGATTGCCATGGGCAATTCGATGTTGTCCCGCACCGATAGATAGGGTACCAGATTCCTGGCCGTCGTCTGCCAAACGAACCCCACCTCGGATCGGCGGTACAACACCAACTCGCGTTCGGAAATATTCAGCAGGTCCCGGTCTCCCACGTTAACCTGCCCGGCCGAGGGTCTTTCCAGGCCGGCCAGTATGTTGAGCAGGGTGGTCTTGCCACTGCCGCTGGTGCCTACGATAGCCATCAGCTCGCCGGGCTGCACATCCAGGTCCAGCCCCCGAAGCGCGACCACTTCCAGGTCGGCGGGCTTGAAGATTTTGAAGAGGTCCCGACAGGCAATGTAAGGATGCCCGCCGGGGTCCGACGGGTTGCGGCTGTTACCTTCCGGGCCAGTTGAGATGCCCTCGTCAGCGCGCGGGCGGTAAGGGTTATCGGCCATGGGCGAATCTGTTGCCTCCATCCCTAAAGTGCCTACAGTGCTTCATAAATTAGGCGCCGGCCTCACCGGCTCGCAGGACCCGTTGAACTTCTAGCTTGCCCGTCAGCCAAGCGAGCCAGACCACCGTTCCGGCAAACACGCTGGCCAGAACCGAATAGGAAATAAGCAGGATTCTCCAATTGGTCTGGAATACCATCGGCGGCGTGACCCGAACTCCGCCTTCCGATATCTCCAAGATAGGAAGCAAGGTAATTCCAATAAGCTGGCCAGCCCAAGTGCCCAGGCCAATGCCGGCCACTGCCACCAGCAGCAGGTTAAACCAAACCACTCCATTGACCTGTCTTCGCGCGGAGCCCAAAGTGCGCAACAGGGCGAATTCCATTTGACGCTCTCGCGTATCCATGTAAGAAAATAGTACCATGCCGGAACTGCTGGCTAGTACCAGGGTCAGAAACATAAGCACCAGCAGTCCACCCCAGCCGGCGCTGGTCAGCGGTTGCTCTGTCCTTTCTTCTATCAGCAGGGATGACAGGTGACTGGCTTTGATGCGCAGTCCCCGGCCTTCCAGTCCCGCCGCAAGCTCAGTCAGGTCCGGTGCACCAGCACTGAGGCGTCCCCAAAGCTCGTTGGGACCTCCAAAAATTCGGGGGCCATGCAGATTGGAGTAGTGGATGAAGGAGGCCTGGTCCAGCACCACGAAGGGCTGTTGCCTGGGGTCCAACGTAGGAAAATAGTCGGCTATGGCAACAACTCTTATCGGCACCCCGTAGCTGGAAAGGGCGAGGGGAAGGGTATCTCCGATCCCTATTCCAGCCTCTTCCAGGATGGAAGGGCTAACAATGGCCGGTATCGGTGATTCCGGCGGTCCAGGGCGAAAGCTTCTAATTCCCACGCCTGCTGACGACCAGCTGAAGGCCGCGGACTCCTGATTCCCATTTCTGGTTACCGAGCGGCTTGGCTCCAGGGCATTAAGCCCGGGTGTGGTGAAATCCTCAATGACCTGCCAATCCGTCAGCTCCTCGGAACCGGCTACCACCCGCTCCCCGCCGGGGCCCACGGCTATAATTTGGTCCAGGAAAATCACCCCGGGTTCGTTGATTCCGAAGGGGCTGCTTATCCGCAAGCTCAGAAGGGTCAGCGGAGGTTGGATTTCAGGCAATGCTCTTTCGGTACCCGAGCGGCCCTGGCTGATTACCGGCGACAACTCCGTTTCCAGTCGTTGCCAGCCAGGACGTTCCAGGCTGCCCAAGGTGATATCAAAGTATCTACCGGCGTCATCCATTAGGCGGGCGGCCAACTCCAGCCGGGAGCTGGCCCTTCCCAGCTGGACCCACGCCGCTAGGTGGGAAGCTTCCAGAGGCAGGAGCAGGCCATCATCAGGCCTCAACAGGGGTGGATTCCGAACGGCATCAGGCCTAATGACATCGATCAGATTTTCCAGAGGCTGATCGTTCGCGAAATCAGGACGGTACCAGGCCACCCGGGCGAATTTCTCAGTATCTACGCCCAAAGCAGAAATGCGGCCGGAGCCAAAACCCCTGGTCAGCAGGTAGCCGCTAACCCTAAGCGCTTCGGAAGCGAAGGCCACGTTTGGGGTGCCTTCCGCCAATTCCGAAAGACCCATGGAGGATACGGAATGGCGGTCTCCCGTGTACTCAATTCTCAAATCAGCGCCGGCTTCGTACCGGGCCCGGTCGCGCTGACTCCGGTCCAGGGTTGAGCTGAAGGCACTGCCGATGACCCCCAGAGCGGTGGCCAGCATCAGCAGGATCACCAGGCAGCCGGGGAGAATAGGGTCTCGAGATACTCTTCTCAATCCCTGAACCAACCAGGCCGGTCCCACCGGCTCCAGCAGTCTGGCTAGTAATACCACTACCAACGGGAAGAAGCGCAATACCAGGAGGCCCAGGGCGAGGAGGCCCAAAATCGGCCCCAGCAACAGGGTAAAGTCTATAGTGGACTCGCCGGTGTTAGCATTTCTTACCAGGAAGTCCCCCCGGGTTTGAATTTGCAGCCAGATCAGGCCAATTAAGGCCAGAAACACAAAATCCAGGTAGTAGCGGTGAATGAACGGCGCTTGGGGAGGTCTGGCACCGGACTGTCGGTACTCGACTATTCCCCGTCGGGCCGCCACCAGGGTGGATGCCCCCAGCACTATCACCGCCAGCACCGCTCCGGCTGCGCCCAACAGGAAGGCTTGCGAGGAAAGCACCACCGGAATCGGCTCGCCGGAAACGGAGAAGAAGAGCCCTCCCAGGATCCGTCCTACCAACGGAGCCAGCAGCGTGCCCACAATCAGCGCCGGGACGGCCAAGAGCAGACCCTCCACCAGCACCAGCAAGCCGATTTGCCCCGTGGTGGCCCCCCGGCTCTTGAGCATGGCGATCTCAGCGTGACGGGATCTGATGGTCAGACTGGCTACCAGGGCCAGATAGTAAGCCAGAATACCCGTTACCAGGAAAACCATCAGAAACAGGGGTATGCGGGCCAGCAAGAGCCGCTCCGAGTATTCGTCCAAAACCCGGTTGAGCCTGATGGTGCTGCTGCCGTGCTCCAGCTGCGTTGCAATCTGAAAGCGGGTATCTCGGATGTCCTGCTGGATTCTTCCCACATCCCCAGCGCGCACTGCCGACCGGTCCAGCTTATAGACCCAGGTTACGCTGGTGTAAATGCCTGGATAGACTCCACCCACCTTTTCCAGGATTCCCGCCTCGGTTGTAAACAGCGGAATCAGGGTCCACCGCTGGTCCTGATAGCTGAAGTCCTTTTCCCGACCGTACCAAATATCGTCCTCTAGGTTCAGACGACTGAAAATGCCCACTATTTTCACCAGAAGGGTCTCCGCCCCCTGCGAGCCGGTGGCGGGAAAGATCAGCATCTCTTCGTCGATTCCCAACTGCAGCAACTCCGCTCCCCTCCGGTCCAGGACCACCTCCAGGGGCCGGTTGGAATCGTCCGGATCGGCGTCAGAGTTGTATGATGGCCAGCGACCTTCCTCCAGCCTGGTTCTGGTTTCATCCTGAAGGTCGGTCATGTATTGGATCTGCCCGCGGGGCCGCAGGTCGTTCTCCAACTCCAGCTGAGCATGACCCGAAAAGAAAAAGGTAGCCGTTTGCAAATGACGGGCTTGGCCTTCAATGTAAGGCTTGAATCGGCTGGTCACCCGCTGGTCCACAAAGTCCACGCTGTTTTGGTATCGGGAGCGTCTGCCGGTCAGGCCGGGATCGTCCAGGCCGTTAAATACCCGGACAAGAATGTTGGCTTCCTCCTTGGTGGCCTGAGTTAGGGCCCTACGCAGGGCCGTTTCCGCCAGCAGATCGGAGAAAACCACTCCGCTGGACAGCAGAGTTACCGCCAGTAATATTCCCAGGAAAAGCACCAGCTCCAGCCGCCAACTGGAAGCGATCCGGCGGCGGGCGATGATGTAGGCTAGGTGGAGCAGCGACATGAAGCCTCCGCCATGCGGCAGGCGCCGGCGGCAGCAGCAGGCGAGATTTGTCTATTCACCGGAGCGAAGCACATCAGAAGGTTTGAGCCTGCCAGCCGACCAGACGGCGAGAAAGATGGCGGCCAGGGAGGCCAGCACCAAGCAAAGGATTGATACGGCGATAATCCAGCCCTGGGTAGCGAAAATTGCGGGCGGCACAATGGCCTGGCCGCGAGCGTTTTGATCCAGCAAACCGAGGACCCAACGGGCCAACCAATATCCAACTGCCCCTCCCATTAGCAGTCCCAACAGGCTCACCACCACTCGTTCTATGGCCAAGCCCAAAAAGATTTGCATTCGGGAAAAGCCCAGAGAGCGGACCACGGTCAGTTCCACCCTTCCGGCGCGAATGGAAACCACCGCATGGGTGGCCAGGGCTATCAGCACGGCCATGGTCAAGGTCGTTATGCTAAGCAGGGTCAGCCCGTTCCAGCCGCCACCGGCCAATGGGTTGCGGCGCGCCAGATCTACCGCAGCCCTTCTGTCCCGGATGCGGGCGCGGGAGGGCAGAATCTCTCGTAGACCGGCGATGGCTTGGTCCCGGTCCGCTGTTGCCTCCACCGACATCCAGAACTCCTCAGGGCGTCCCACCACCCCTCCTGAAAGCCGCTGGATGTACTGTTGATACGCCTTCAGCGGCACCACGAGAAAAGGTTCCGAAGGGTTCTCCACGGTGGGGAACAGCTTAGTTGTCTCGCGGATGAGCATGGGCACCACCTGCGTCCCGATCTTCACCCGGATCCGTTGCCCTTTCTGGAACTGGGCGCCGCCGATGGCGGGTATGGGGAAGGGCCCAGGGGGTATCAGCACCCCGCGGGGAAGAGTTTCCAGGGCATGAACCCAGGAAAAGGAGAGGCCCGATCTTCCGCTTCTGGCGGCTTCGGCGGTGAACTCCAGAACGTCCGGTTCCTCTCTATCATGGGGTAAAAGCGTCCAGCGACCCGGTTGTTCGAAGTCCTCAATTACCGTGGCATCAGCATCCCCTACTCCCCTGGTGGAAACATCGTCCAGGCTAATACTGCCCGGTGGCATCCTGGAGAAGCGGCTACCGGAGACGAATATCGAAACCAGGCTAAGGGGGAGCTGCAGCAGGACCCGCTCAGTAGGTATCTGGGCCTCCATGAACATCCAGCCATCGCCGGTTTCGTTGGCGGCGCTTTGCGCCTCAAACTCTCCCAAACTCAGGTTGCGGTAACGGCCCCCGGCATCTAGCAGTCGTACGTTCAGCTTCAGGGATCGGCCGGAGAAGCCAGTATCTAGATTCTCGGTGTTGACCCAAATACCCATGTACTCCGCTTCCGGGGGAATGGGTATTCCTGAGGCCAGGTTACCCTGCAAATCGGGCAGACCGGAGTCCCCTAAGCGCAATGGAATCAGCAGCTCCGCGAGGCTTCTGTGGGGAGTGGTGAAGTCCTCTCTGAACCAGGCCACCTCAGGCAGGGTTACGGGATCAACCGCCAGCACTTTGGTGCGGCTGCCGGGAAGGTCTCCCAGCAAGTTTCCCCTATCCCGTAACAGCGGGCTGACAGACTGTATACCGGGAACCGCCAATAGCTCCCGCTGCCGCTCTCGCTCTCTGGAGGCGGGAAAAGCAATCTGGGTGAGGACCAGGTCCCCGCCAATATCGTAAAGGGCTTGATCCTCCTGGCTTTGGGAAAGGGTCGTTTGGAAAGCCGCCCCAAATATACCCAGGGCGGCGGACATCATGACGATCACGGTCAAGGAGCCATAGGGCAGGGGGTCTCGAGCCATTCGGGACAGGCTGAGGTTGATCCACGCCGGAGCAGTTCGGCCCCCCAACCGGGCCAGAACTCGTACCAGCGCCGGTAATAATCGCAGCATGAGAAAGGCCGCCACCAGCAGCACCACGGCTGGAAGGAAGAGGAGCGTGGGGTCCACCTCCAGCGAGCGCACGCCGGTGGCTCGATCCACGAACCCACCCCGCTGTTCAATCTGCCACCAGAGCACGGCCAGCACGGCCACCGCCAGGAGGTCCAGGTAGTACCGCTGCAGCACCGGCACGCTGGGGGGACGGGCCCGCGAACGTAAGAATTCCAGGATCTCCAACCGGGACAGGTTGGCGCCTGAAATCAGCAGGATGACGAAGCTGAGCAAGCCACCCAAGGCGCCCCACAAAAAGACCTCCCAAGACAGCCCAATGGATGAGGCGCTCCAATTCCCGGCGGGATTGATGGTATCCAGCAACCAGACGCGGGCCAGCAGCAGCGCCAAAAATGGGCCAAGGATCGTGGCCAGGAGCACCATGAGGGCCTCGGTTATTGTCAGGAGGCCGCTCACCTGCGTCAGGCTGGCCCCCCGGCTGCGGAAGATGCTGGCCTCATCGCTGCGAGAGCGGGCCAAGAGTCCCATTATCAGGCCCAAAAAGTAAAGAATGACCACCAGCACCAGGGCTATGAACAGGAACAAGGGCACCCGGGCCAGCATCAAATCACGCTGATAGGTGGCCAGTAAACCGGTGCCCCGGCTGTTCTCCAATAGGGTTAGGAAATAGGACCGGGGGACCTGCTTGTTGATGTCGACTTCCAGCCCGTTGAAGGCATCCCGGGTGGACTGCACGGAATCAGCGTCAAGCACGCTGGTATCCATGTAAAGCAGCCAGCCGAAGTCCCCTACCAGGGAGCTAAACCTGGTCCCAATGCCTTCAAAGAAGGCTTCTTCCCGGACGTAGAAAGGCAGCAGTGGCTTCTCTTCGAAATCCTGAAGACTGAAGTAAAAGGGCACTCCCAGCCAATACTCCTCAAAGGGATCGGTGGGAATGGCGATGCCGGTTATATTCAAAGTGATCCGCTGAGAGAGGTCGGCTCGGAAAGGGAAAAGGAAAACCTGGTCCCCAACCTCCAGAGCCATGGTTGCGGCAGTCCGCTCCCCGACCACGGTCTCTAGGACCACGCCGGTTTCGCTTACCTCCGCCGTGGACTGGGGCCAACTCCCGGCGACGAGCTGGGAATGTTCTTCAAAATGGGTGAGGAAGAAAGGTCGGCCCAAAAGACTGTTCAGGGCGGCTCGGTCGGGCTCAGAGGAATAGGTAAATGCCAAATTCGGCTGAGTTTGCCCCCGGCGGTTTATCTGCCGCAACAGGAATCCCAGCCGGTCCTGAATCAGCTGATCTACCGTGGAGTTTAACGCTTGGTAATCGGCGGGACCCATAGGACGGTTGTCGACCAATATCTGCGCATTCAGGACGTTGGCCGGAGTAATCGCCAGGACGTGCTGCAGGCCGCTTTCCGCCAGGGCCGTGGAGTAGATAGCGCTAATGGACATCAAAGTTACCGCCGCCAGCACGCCGAAGGAGGTGACGGTCAATAAGACCCAGATGGAGCGAAGGCGGAGGGGCAGTAGCCAGAGCAGTACGCGGATCCAGTTCAGCATTTGTTCGGAGCAGTCCGTTGCCAGGCGTCGGCGCCGCAGCCAAGTTCAGCTAGTGAATTAGACTTATCGGAAGAGGCCCAAAGTATACCGGCAATAGGGATGCTCCGCCACCCCAACGGCCGACGGTCTACAATCTTCACTAGGAGGGCACGGTAGGAAAAGCCGCAATGCGACGCCGCAGCAGGGGCAACACCTGGTCGGCGACCCGATGGCACTCCTCCACATGGGGGAAGCCGGAGAGAATGAATTCATCTATGCCCAGTTGCCAGTAGGAGAGCAGTTCATCCGCCACCTGCTCCGGCGTGCCCACCAGGGCGCTTCCGCAGTTGACCCGTACCTCGGAGAGTCCGTTCCAAAGATGAGGACCCAGCCGGTGGTTTTCCGCCTGCCGAGCCTGGGCCTGCTGCCCGACCATTGCGGTGCCCTCAATAGCCGCGCGACGCTGGGCCTTTACCTCCGGATCGGCGCTGGAAATCAGTTCATCGGCCGCTTGCCACGCTTCCGCCTCGGTGTCTCTAACGATCGGGTGGGTGCGCAGGCCGTAGACCGGAGGGCGGCCGGTTTGCTCGAACTCTGCGCTAAGGGCCCTCAGCCGTGCCGCGGTCTCCTCCAACGGCTCAATCCAACCCAGGTGCACGTCGGCCTGCCGGGCGGAGAGTCCCATAGCCCGCTCCGATACACCGCCCAGGTAGAACTTGGGACCGTCGGACCCCGGAGACGGCGAGCAAAACGCGCCGTTCAATCGGTAGAACTCTCCCTGATAGGAAACCGGACCGGGTTTTCGCCACAGGCTGCGACAGGCGTCGATGAACTCTTCGGCTCGTTGATAGCGGGTGGCGTGGTCGCTTACTTCCCCCAACCGCTCAAAGTCGTTCTGAATGCCCCCGGGAACGATATTGATGTCGAGGCGCCCCCCGGAAATCTGGTGCAGGGCCCCCGCCATTTGGGCGAAAAGGCCCAGGGAGATGAAACCCGGCCGTACCGCCACCAGAAAACGAATGCGCTGGGTCACCGCGGCAAGAGCAGTGGC
>JADFQT010000063.1 GCA_022561675.1 Chloroflexota bacterium | reverse complement strand
CCAGACGGGTAAATGAATTCTGCCCCTTCGCTGGCCCATGGTCCGGGCTACAATGCTCAGGATTTCGTTGTAACTAGGTTGGTCCGGCCCGCCGATTTCGACGGTCTTGCCCTTTAGGTCATCCCGGTCCAGGGTAAGGGCCAGGCACCGGGCAACATCGGCCGCCGCGATGGGCTGGAACCGATTGCGCCCCCGGCCTGGCACCGGCACCAGGGGGAAAACCCGTACCAATGCGGCGAGGGAATTCAGGAAGGCGTCGCCTTCACCGAAGATAATGGACGGCCGTAGGATAGTATAAGGCAGCCCCCCATTAATCACCTCCTGTTCACCCTGCCATTTGCTGTGGGTAAACCGGAAGCTGGGATTGTTGGCGGCTCCTATAGCGCTAACCAGAATGAAGTGTTTCACACGGCCCGATTCCCGGCAGACAGCGACTATATTGGCCGTACCCTTCCGGTTGATTTCTTCAAAGGTGGCGTCTGCCTTCTGCTGGATGATCGCGGCCAGGTGAATCACCTCTTCCACCCCCTGGCATGCGGCACCCAGCGCGTCCAGGTCGGTAACGCTCCCATAATGTATCTGGAGAGACCGGTCGGAGAAGATTCGCTCCCGTCCCGGGGTATGGACCAGGCAGCGGACCTGATGGTGGCGAGCCAGGAGTTCTCGGACGACCTGCCGCCCCAGAAACCCGGTAGCTCCGGTAACCAGCACTACCATTTTACTGCCTCCGATTTGGGTGTTGGCCCGAGTAGGTCTCCGGCAAATCGATTGCGATAGCCTGCCGTCCGATGCCGCTCAAAGAATTGCAGTTTTCGGAGCCTGCTGTCAAGTTGGCCCTAACTAGTGGGATCGGTTTTCTGGCCACCAAACCTATTGGCCTGAAGTCGTCCGATGCAGTAGTATTTATTAATCTTCCCCTAAAACATCAAAACGTCCACCAGGCGGAGGTAAGCAATTCGATGCGGAAAGAGACCCCTTACCATCAGGACCGATCTTGGCGGATCGATCTGATGATAAGGGCAGGTAGCGGCGGGAACTAAAGGTCTCGGAGCAGTGGTGGTTTGGCCGAATTGGTTGGATACTGAGGGACTGACTTGAAGGTTTACGTGGCGTCTTCCTGGCGAAACGATGCTCAGCCTGGGGTCGTAAAGGCCCTGCGGAGTGCAGGCCACCAGGTATACGATTTTCGAAATCCTCATCAGAATGGGTCGGGATTTCACTGGTCCGACATCTCCCCTCAATGGGAGAGTTGGACGCCGGAAAAGTTTATAGATGGGCTGGAAAACCCCTTGGCCCGAAAAGGGTTTGACAGCGATTTTCAGGCCCTGGATTGGGCCGATGCCGTGGTGATGGTGATGCCCTGTGGCCGCAGCGCTCACCTGGAGTTGGGCTACGCCGCCGGGCGGAAAAAGACTACGATAATTATGGTTACCGAAGCCGAACCCGAGCTGATGTATAAGATGGCAACCCACCTGGTGACCAGCACCCAGCAGATGCTCGCCGCCTTGCAGAGCAAGCGAGAAACTGCTACGGGCGGCTAAGAAATTATTTCAAAATGTCACCCCGATCCCTTCGGAATGACATGGGTCGTATTGAGATAGCAACCAGGATTCCGAGCTGCAGGAGGTGATGGGGTGTCTCAGGAGCTAGGCAGGCTAGAGCGGCCTGCCGCCCAACAGTACGCCGGTAAGCGAAAGCTGCTGCTGCTGCCCTTGATTCAAGCGCCGGGTGTGGAGGAACCAGAAGCCAGGGAGCTTCTGGACAGGTTCTGGGATCAGACGCGCCAGCAAATCGCTTCGCTGGAGAATGGACTGGGGCGCCTCCGGCACATTTTTCACGAAACCCTTACCGAGGACGGCGAATCAGGTCTGAAGCAGCTGGAGATGTTCGACTCTCGCAGCCACCGCTTCGTGCAAGAGAAATGCCAGGCCGGCGCTTCGCTGGTTGTTATCGAAGAGCCCGAGCTGCTGATGGAAACCCTGGACCTGCGCCGGTTCTTGAGGATGCCTTTGGCCAGCCAGCGAGTGGCCCACCGGATCCAGGAATGGTTTGCCGAGAGCAACCGGGAGAGGTACAAGCACATAGCGGAGCGAATAGACGCCAGCATAGGGGACGACCAGGTCGGATTGCTATTGATTAGCGAAGGACACCAGGTGCAATTCCCTGCGGACCTGGAGGTTTTTTATGTTGCGCCTCCGGCTTTGGATGACTTCCGGCGCTGGTTCCAGGGCTGGCTGGCGGAGCAGCAGCAGGAAATGTCCTCAAGCGCGCCCGAGGAGGATAATTCAGAAGAGCAGCCAGAAGAGTAGCCGCTTCTCGTCTTCCCCAAATGCGCTGAAACGGCCGTTTGCGGCATCCACCAGGGCCAAGGCGCCTGAATCCCCTGAACCAATATTAACAATTGGTCGCTCGATTTTTGCTGCCGGATTTTTAACCCAATCTTAGCAGTGAATTTGGACCCGGTATTTGGACCCAGTACGAGCAGACCCGGGCCGCTAGCGGGTCTCCTTCTCGGCCCAGGCCCGAATCAGGTGGTGCGCAATGGCAATGCGTCCGGGTAGCCTCAGGCTTTCGCTCTTCTCGTCCAAGGCCAACAGCACCTCCCCCCGCTCAAACCATTTGACGTCGGTCATCTCCTCGGCATCCATGGCAATCTTCGTGGTCGCCGCCTCGGCATGACAGCCGATCATCAATGAAGATGGGAATGGCCAGGGTTGAGAGGAATGGTAGCGAATATTCTTGACTTTTATTCCAGCCTCCTCCATGACCTCCCGAGCCACCGCTTCTTCTATGCTCTCCCCCTGGTCGACGAATCCAGCCAGCGCGGAGTACCGGTTCATGGCGGCCAGGCGTCCTCGGGATTGACCGAGAAGGCAACGGTCTTGGTCTGAAACGACCATAATAATCACCGGATCCACCCGGGGGAAGTGCTCGGCCTTGCAATGGGGGCATTCCCGCTTTTGCCCCCCTCGCAGCACTACCGTCTCATGCCCGCACACGGAGCAGAATCCATGCCGGTTGTGCCAGTTGATCTGCGCCCGTCCTTGAGCGAGAATACCCGCCTCGGGCGTGCTCAACATTTCCGCCGCGGAGCGGGCGTCTTCAAACCGGTATTTCCCGTATTCTTTAAGCTTTTCGCCGACCTCGGCTTTCTGAGAAAGGTCCACGGCGAAGTGGGCCGTTTCGCCCTGCAGCCCGAGAAACAAAGGATCCCAATCGAATCCGGCTTCAGCCAGCGCGGACAAGGCAAGCCAGCCCAGTTCCGGCTGGGGAGTATCGGAAATCAGAACCCGGGAATCCCAAAGGGGCAAGAATTTACTCGCTGAGTCCAGGGCCTTACGGCGGATCCACTCTTCGTCCCGACGCTCTTTTTCTCCCCGGTTCAACGGATTGCCAGCGAATATATGCGGAGTCGGCAATTGCTTCATCTCCTTTCCCGATTGGGTCAGGGCTAATTAAACAACTTCGCCCGTGCCTCTGGCAACCAGGGCTGCCTCTCTCATACCCAGGCCCCGGTGGGAACTACATGGAGAGCCTACCGGTCCACGTGGGTTTCACTTCTGCTTGGCTTGAATAGGCGATGTGGGAAGAACCGCGTGACATGAGGGCAATTATTCTGGATAATGCCACCTACTCCCATGCCGTTACGGGGCCGGAAAAGATCCCAAGAAACAGATGCCAGCAATAGGAGGGCAACCACAGCCGATGGCTAAGCTAGATCTATATTTTGGCGCCGGGTTGGCCCTGGGCGCCAGCGAGACCGCTTCCCAGGCCCGCCGGATGGAGGAGCTGGGTTACGATTACTTGTCGGCGGGCGAGCATTTCATGCGGGGCAATCCGCCGGGACCTACCCACGCCGCCCTGCCGTTATTGGGGGTAGCGGCCGGCGCCACCGAGCGGATTCGGCTACTTTCTTCCATAATCCTGACGCCCTTCTACCATCCTTTAATGCTGGCCAAGTTCGCCTCGACCCTGGACGTCGCCTCCGGGGGACGGCTCACCCTGGGCGTGGGAGTAGGCGGAGAGTTCCCGGTGGAGTTTGAAGCCGCCGGGCTGAACGTGCGCCAGCGGGGGAGCCGCACCAACGAGTGCCTGGATGTGGTCCGCCGACTTTGGACCCAGGATCGGGTGAGCTTTAAGGGGAGACATTTTCAGCTGGAGGATGTGGCTTTGAATCCTCCACCGGCCCAACAGCCGCATCCTCCCATCTGGGTGGCAGGACGGCGAGATGCCGCCATGCGCCGGGCGGCGCGCTACGGCGATGGCTGGCTACCCTATTTCTACAGCCCGCAACGTTATCGCGACAGCGTGGAAAAAATCACCGGCATGGTCGCCGAGGAAGGGCGGGATATTTCCCGATTTCAATGGGGCTTCTTCCCCTATATCTCCATCTACCCGACGGTTGATGAGGCTGCCAGGGTGGCCGCTGAGGCCTTGGGTGGCCGGTATCTCTACGGAGGAGACTTCCTTGAAATCGTTCGTAACTACTGCCTGTTGGGGCCGGTGGAGAGCTGCATAGACCGTCTCCAGGAGTTCATCGACGCCGGGGCGCGCCACATCGTCTTCAGTATCTCCTGCCCCAGAGAGGATCGGGTCCGTCATCTGGAAACCATAGCTAAAGAGATCATCCCCCATTTTCGTGGTGAATAAATGCCTGGGACCTGGGCCGGCCGACCCGGGTCTCCCCGGGGATTGCGGATCTTCCGTCAATGAGGGTTGGCTGAACCCCTTCTGTCGTAAAAACATCTAATTTGTCGGTGAGGTAAGTGCCAAAGCTTGACTGTCATCAGGTAAATCCCAGGAGGTAAAAATGGTTCAGCCGGAGATAAAATCAGACATAAAATTTTACGGAGCGCACTGGTGCCCGGATTGTCGCCGCTCCAGAAAATTCTTGGGAGAGCACCGGGTGCCTTATCAATATTTTGACGTGGACCAGGACACCGAGGCCCAGGCTTACGTCCAGCAGATTAACGACAATCGGCTGATAATTCCGACCATTCTGTTTTCCGATGGCTCTATGTTGGTGGAACCTAGCGACGCGGAGCTGGCGGAAAAGTTGGGTTTGCAGACCCAGGCCAGCCAGAAGTTTTACGACGTGATAGTGGTTGGCGCCGGTCCCGCCGGCCTTACAGCCGCTTTGTATACCGCCAGGGAGGGCCTCAGCACTCTGCTCATCGACCGCTCGGCGGTAGGAGGACAGGCCGGGATAACCGAAGCCATCGACAACTATCCCGGATTTCCGAAGGAGTCGGAGGCGCCGAGCTGGTGGACCGCATGAAGGCGCAGGCCGTCAGGTTCGGGGTGGAGGTGCTCCAGGCTCAAGATATCAAATCCGTGGCGGAAGCCGGGCAGTACCGCTCCGCAACCACCGCTTCGGGAGACGAATATTGCGCCTCTGCTGTCCTGGTGAGCCCGGGCACCACCTACCGGCGCCTCAACGTACCCGGAGAGGACGACTTCATCGGTGCGGGCATTCACTTTTGCGCCACCTGCGACGGCCCATTCTACAAGGACAAGGAGTTAATTGTGATCGGCGGCGGGAACAGCGGCCTACAGGAAGGGCTGTTCCTCACCCGATTCGCCAAGAAAGTGACGGTTTTGGAGGTGGGGGAAAGGCTGGGTGGCAGCCAGGTGCTTCAGGACAAGGTGCTGAACCATCCCGCCATGGAAGTACGTCTGCAGACTACAGTTGAGGAGTTTAAGGGGGAGGGGCGTCTCTCCGGAGTGGTCATTCGAGACCTGAAATCCGGACAGACCGAGGAGCTACACCCCGACGGTGTGTTCGTGTTTATCGGTCTCCTGCCCAACACCTCCTTCTTGCAGGACACACTGGACCTGGACCGGTGGGGATTCATCGAAACCAGCAATACCCTGGAGACCAGCGTTAAAGGCATTTTCGCGGCGGGAGACGCCAGGCAAGGAAGCACCAAGCAGGTGGCCTCCGCCACCGGCGAGGGAGCCACCGCCGCCCTGATGATTCGCCAGTACCTGGAACAATCCTGAAAGGCGGGTTCCGGCTGAAGGATTTGCCGGCTAGCTGCATTCGCCGGGCGGCGCGTCACTGGGCGTTTCCCGCTTTCAATTCTGGTTGATCCTACGGGTTTTCGGGCGTGTTGTGAGGATAAAGGATTAGTGTATAATGTGGGCCGTTGATCGCTGGACTGGTCCGGCGGTCAGCGGCCAACGATTGTCCTGCGAGGAGTGATGATGTCCAAGATCAAGCGGGTGGTGCTGGTGCAGCCAGCTTCCGCGGGCGGTAACTTTGAATACATCGCCATACCTCGGCAGGGTATGCTGTTTCTCTCCGGCGCCCTGGCCCAGTGGGAGGGCCCCTATCTCTATGAACGAGAAATCTGGTTTGAGGACCGCTCGGGGCTGATGGACCCCGATTCTGACCTGGACGGCGTCGACATCCTGATGGTGACCGCCTTGATCAACGAGGCGCCGCGGGCCTATCAACTCGCCCAGTTGGCTAAGCTCCATCATCCGGAGCTCATCACCATCGGCGGCGGACCCCAGATGAGCCCCCTTTCCGAGGAGGCAATTCGGCTGGGTGGGTTCGACGTCATCGTCAACCGGGAGGGGGAGGATGTCATCGGCCAGCTCAGCGACACGCTGTTGGAGTATCAACATTCGCCGATGCTGGATTCCTACCTTAAGAAAATCCCCGGGATTAGCTTCGTCCGGGATGGCAACCTGGTGGAAACCCGACGCTCCGGATTGGTGGCGCCGGATTTCGTGGAGTTGCCGGATTTCCGGTCGATCCGGGACCTCACGCCCGCCAATCCCATGGCCGGTGGCGTAATAGAGACAGTGCGGGGCTGCACCGAAAAGTGCACCTACTGTCAGGTTATTCAGCAGTTCCTGGGTTACCGGCTGATCAATAGGGAAACCGAGCTGAAGCGGCTGTGCCAGCTGCAGGAATTGGCCTCCGATGGGTTGATTCACACTGCCGGCAATGGCAAATTTACCGTCTTCATCTCCGACGACCTCCACCCTCCGCCGCTGCGAGCGGTAAAGTACCGAAACGAGCGGCTGGAACGCCTGAAGGCATGGCGGGGCCGCACCGATGATATGTACATGATCTGCCAGGCTCGGGCCGAGATCGGGCAAGACCAGGAGTTGGCCGAGGCTATGTCCGCCGCCAACATTAAGATGCTCTACCTGGGCGTGGAGTCCAACAATGCGGAAAACTTGAAGGTGGTGAAGAAGCGTCAGGACCCCGGCCAGATGGAGAAGGACCTGCGGGTTCTAAACCAGATGGACTTCACCGTGGTGGCCATGACCATCATCGGCCTTCCTTACGACAATGAGGAAGACATAATGAACCTGGCCGAATGGGTCACCCAATACAGCAAGTATCAAACCGCCAACCTGTTGACCCCCCTGCCGGCGACCTCCAATTGGGATGACTTGACCCCGCTCAACGAGAACGGAGATCTTTTGGCCGAAGGGGAAATTCGCCCCTATCACCTGTACACCGGGCGCCAGCTAGTTTTCCATGACGAGCGCTGGACCATGCAGGAAAGCCGGGAGCTGTTCGATCGATTCTCCGCCAAGCTGACCTCCATTGACAACCTGTACGGTCGGGTGTTCCGAATGCTGCGGTCCTACAAACTGCGCCTGGCGGCGACGAGCCGCGACCTGGGAGATACCATCAACGCGCGCATCGGAGAGGCCACCGAGGTTTTGCGAAGCTGGTCGGACCCGGTGTCCATGGCCGGCCGGGAGTTTGGTGAGAATATTTCCCAGCGAATGGATGAGCTGGCCGAGAACCTACGAACTGTGTCCCAACCCCTGGCCAACACGCGGCGGGAGTTGGTGGACAACATCAGCAATCGAGTCAACGAATTGTCCGATTCCCTCCGAACCTTGTCCGACCCTCTCACCACCGGCGGGAAGGACCTGGCTATGAACATTTCTAGTCGGATAAACGAGTTGAGCGAAATGCTGAACGGCGTAATGGTCGATTCTAACAGGCGAACCACCACCAACAAGTAGCTCAGCTACGCCTGTCCCAGCTCACAGCTATGCCAGGTCTCAGCTATGACTGATAAACCCCGCGTTTTCATCACCGGCATTGGCATCATTAGCCCTCTGGGGCTGGACGTGTCTACCACTTGGTCCGAGCTTACCCAGGGCCATTCCGGGATCGACCTAATCACCGCCTTTGATACCGAGGGGTTCGACACCCGTTTTGCCGCGCAGGTTAAGGGCTTCGACCCGGAGGACTACCTGGACCGCAAGTTGGCGCGGCGCATGGACCGTTTCGCCCAATTTGCCGCCGTGGCCGCCCAAGAGGCGTGTCGCAACGCCGGGATAAGTCCGGCTGAGGAAGACCCCTACCGTGTCGGGGTCATTATCGGCAGTGGTATCGGCGGAATCATTACCCTGTCCCAGCAGTACGAGGTGCTGAGGGAACGGGGGCCCAGGCGGGTAACTCCCTTCCTGATACCAATGATGTTGGGGGACATGGCGTCGGCCCAAGTCTCCATGGTTACGGGGGCTATGGGTGCAAACTACTGCGTTGTTTCTTCTTGCTCCAGCGGCGCCGACGCGCTGGGCCAGGGCTGGGAAATGATCCGAAGGGGACAGGCCGACGTGGTGCTGGCCGGCGGCAGCGAAGCGCCCATTTCCCCCATCGCGGTGGCCGGCTTCAACTCCCTCCGCGCGCTATCCCGTTACAACGGGGATCCCCAGTTGGCCAGCAGACCCTTCGATCGGGACCGGGATGGCTTCGTCATGGGTGAGGGCTCCGCGGTACTTGTGTTGGAATCCGAGCAGCATCTACAAAAGCGGCGGGCGCCGGCTCTGGCTGAACTGCGAGGTTACGGCGCCACCTCCGATGCCCATCATGTGACTGAGCCCAATCCTACGGGCCGAAGCGCCGCCGAGGCTATATTGTTGGCGTTGCAGGCGGCGGAAGTGGATGCTTCCGAGATTGACTACCTCAACGCCCACGGCACCTCTACCCCTTTGAACGATAGCCAGGAAACTAAAGCCATCAAGCTGGCCCTCGGTGAGGACGCCTACCGCGTTCCCATAAGCTCCAGCAAATCCATGACCGGTCATCTGCTGGGAGCCGGCGGGGCGCTGGAAGCCGCCTTCTGCGTGCTGGCATTGCAGCACGGGCTGATACCGCCAACCATCAACCTCCATAACCAGGACCCGGAGTGCGACCTGGACTACACT
Organism: Chloroflexota bacterium; assembly: GCA_022561675.1. Classification (GTDB taxonomy): domain Bacteria; phylum Chloroflexota; class Dehalococcoidia; order Lucifugimonadales; family UBA3495; genus JADFQT01. The sequence continues at coordinate 1,258 of JADFQT010000063.1, read as the reverse complement.
CCCCTGAAGGCTCGCGCTCAGCAGCTCAACGTCGTGGTAAGTAATTCCTTCGGCTTCGGCGGCCACAACTCGGTCCTGGTGCTATCCAGCGCCAACGGTACCGGCTAATCTCCCGGCCCGTCCCGCTTATCCCCGCCTCGGGCCATCCTTAAATCTACCTCAAAATGCCCCTTGTGATTCCGAAGGAGTTCTTCGGCTCGGCTCAGAATAAACTCCGCGACTGAGGAATCTAAATCCTTGGCCCGTAAACCCTCATGAATCAGTATGACAATAGCACTATAGCCAATGGCGCCAAGACAATATTCCCAGGGACTTTAGACCCCTCGCTTCGCTCGGGGTGACATTTTGGGATAGTCAGAAGCAATGGAAGTCTTAGAATTCACCACCAATCCCTTTCGAGGAGCGGTTACCAGCTCTGGCTCCCTGCCGTCGGATCCGGCGGAGTTCGCCCTACGGCTCCGGCACTCGCTGGGGGTCTGGCGCTCGGAAGGTCTCCGGACGGTATGGATGGAGATACCCCTCAGCCTGGCCGCGCTGATCCCGATTGCGGTTGAGGCGGGCTTTAGCTTTCATCACTCCTCCGAACAGTACCTGATGCTGACCCATCGGCTGGTTCCCGACGCCCTTATCCCGCCCTTTGCCACCCATTACATCGGCGCCGGCGGTGTGGTGCTCAACGAGGACAGCGAGTTGTTGCTGGTCTGTGAAAGATACCGGCGTCCCGGCCAGCCGCCTTTTTACAAGCTGCCCGGTGGAGCCCTGCAGGCGGGGGAGCACCTGGCCGACGCGGTGGTGCGGGAGGTTTTGGAGGAAACGGGCGTGCAAACCAGATTCGACGCCCTGGTTTGTTTCCGGCACTGGCATGGCTACCGGTATGGCAAATCGGACATTTATTTTGTGTGCCGCCTGTCGCCCCTGAGCCGGGAAATCACGATGCAGGCCGAAGAGATAGAAGAGTGTATCTGGATGCCCTCGGAGCGGTTTTTGGCTTCTGAAGACGTTAGCACCTTCAACAAGAGCATTGTTCGCGCCGCGCTGGATAGTCCTGGAATAGTTAGCTCGTGGATCGAAGGTGTCGGCGATCCGCAGACTCGCGAGTTTTTCATGCCTCCCGGTGTGCCCTCAAAGTGATTTAAAAACCGGGTGATCAAAATATCCCTCCCCTTATTAAGGGGAGGCTAGGAGGGGTAATATCACCCCCTCTTGGACTCCCCCTTGTCAAGGGGGATAGATCAGTTTTTCACAAATGCTACAAGGG
>JADFQT010000062.1 GCA_022561675.1 Chloroflexota bacterium | reverse complement strand
TCAGCGCGTCAATGGTTTTCCCCAATCGGCTAATATCCCCGAAAACTGGGTTTAAACAGATGGAGGCATCTACTTCCCGGACCCAACTGGCTGAGCCCCTCAGGAACTGCCGAAAAAACGCAAGATGGCAGTCTGGTCATCGTGACGGTAGCGTCCTCCCAACTGCTCGGGAACCAACCCATGCTCTAAGCGAGTTTCTACCATGCTTTTAATCCGGCTGGCGCCTTCGTCGGGAGATGCGGCATCCCGCACTGCCTGCACCAACTCGGCGGTGGGGAGATTGTCGCTAATACCGTCGGTGGCAAGCAGCAGGCGATCGCCCGCCGCCACGGTGATCTCGACACTGCTCAGGCTCAATTCTTCTGAGGAACCAAGAACCTTGGTGGCCCCAGGACGCAGCAAGCCGCCAATGCGCCCGGCAAGCTGCTTGAAGGAGTCTGTCTGAATGTGATAAAAGGGGCTGTCGCCGGCATGGATGACGTGTACCGTTCCATCCAGCATTAAGGCTGCCGTGATGGTAGTCAAAAGAAATCGTCCGCCACCTACCTGGAAAAACTCGGCGTTCTGATCTTCCAACACTGCTATCAGGTCTCCAGTAGACGCTATGGATGCGGTCTCAAGAGCCTCCGCCACCCCCTGGCTGGCCTCGCCGCCGCCGTGGCCGGTCACGCCATCCAGAACCACGTCCAAGAAGTTGCCCCCTCCCAGGTCCCTAACCAGGAAGGAATCTTCGCCGTGGGTCGAATTGTCCTGTAAAGTAGCGTAGGTGCTTGCCAGCATGCTCGTGTTCCTTTGCCTGCAAAATATAGTGTTTAGCCTAACATCCCAGCGGGAGCGGGCCAGGTTGGACCCGGACTCTTAGGAGGCGGCGCTGAGTTCCCGGAACTCCACTTCGGCATCGAAATCATACTTCTTCCAGGGATCGGCCCGCAGCAATTCGAGAGCCTCTAACCAAGCCTGCCTGGCCCGGGGCAGGTCGGGTAGAGCCTGGTGCCGGATTCTAACTTCCTCTAAATATGCCATCAGGTCGCGCCTAAAGTCAGAATAATCTCCGTAATCCCGCTGTCCCACCCTGGCAATCAGGTCCAGCATCGCCTTGGCCGCCGGGTCAACTCTACCACTCAGTCGCCGGGACATCTCCCCTAATTCTTCCTCCAAAGTTATCACGGGGCGTAACCCGAAGGGGTCCCCATAACCGCTGGCCTGGTCCGGCGGGTCCTGGGGAGTAGTATAAAACTTGAGCATTTCCAGATAGAAATCGTGGATGTCCCGCCGACGCCTGCTCCTGGAGGTCGGTTCATCGTCAACGGCAACCTGATCTCCGGAGTCGATAACGGTTATGGCCCCGGTAGCCGGCTGGTAAAAAACGTTCTGGGGACCCAGGTCCAACAAGACCCGACCAACCAGGTAAAATTGCTCCTCCAAATCGAGGAGTTGCCGCTGCACCGGCCAGCCGTCTTCACCCTGGGGTTGGACCAGGGGGAAAAGCGCGAATAGGTTCTGCCCCAGCCCTATGGGCACCCCGATGATTCGGGCTCGAACATCTCCTACCAGCGGAATTCCCGGAGCCCTGGCAAAAACCATGACCCGGTATTCCTGCGACACCGCATCGCCGTAGAAGGCGGCATGACTGGCTCGCTCGGTGTAGCCAAGCAGGGGAGAGAGCTGGGGCACCCGGCCGGCCAGTTCCTCATAAGCCTGCAAAGTCCGGTCGGTTCGACTTTCGATGGGGCCATGCATCTGCCTGCTGATGGCCTGGGGAACCGGACGCTTCAACACCACCTGCTGCCCAGACTCCCGATCCACAGCAGCCCGCACCTCATAGTCGGCGCCGGTGCCCAGCAAGCCGATGATTTCATACCGGTCCAGCGTTACTAGCTGCATCAAACCCTGGTCAGTCCCAGCCCCCGGAGACACTTAAATCCAGCCTCGTAAATACAGTAGAGTATAGCATCAAACCGGGGAGCGGCGATTGGGGACCCATCGGGGCAACCCGGAGGGAGTCGGCTACCGAAAAAGCTGGGTACGTCCGTTCCGGATAACCTAAACCAAAGCTATGGTGGGACCCCATAGTTATATAACCAAACTCTGGGGTTTCACCTTGGTATTAGCGACCATGAATCTGCGGTTCACCACCACAAATGAAAATCCCTAAACTTTCATAGCAGTTTAGGCACTGCCAAACTCTGCCAGCTAGGTTGACGTTGGCTCAACAGTTGTGCCAAACTGCCACATCCCCATCACCGAAAAGGCGCCCCAGCTTCATCCACTATTCCACCCGGACCATGCAAGCTGTTGGAGGAAAGTGACCACCTTGAATCGAGTCTGCGAAGAGCGTTTCCCGGCGTCCACCCTTATACAGACTAGGAACGGACGGTCTTGGTGCACCAGCCCTCCCGGTAATACCTTGGGCATGCGCGGTGCCGGCCTATCCAACCCCGTCGCGTATGGGGTTGCGCCCTGTTGAGAGACTTTATCCCTGAGAAATCTTATATATGAGCCGCTTGTACCAAAATATCCTGGAACTAGTCGGCCGGACGCCGATCCTCCCCTTAAACCGCGTGGTGCCCGCCGGCTCCGGCGCCGTCCTGGTCAAGCTGGAGAACCACAACCCCAGCGGCAGCGTCAAGGACCGCGTCGCCTTGGCGCTCGTTGAAGACGCCGAAGCCCGCGGTCAGATAACCCAGGGGGGGCATCTGGTCTACGCGACCAGCGGCAACAGCGGAGTAGCCCTGGCCATGGTGGCCGCGGTCAAGGGTTACCGCCTCACAATATTCATGCCAAGCAACGCTCCGCTGAACCACCGGAGGCTACTGCAACGGTACGGCGTCGACGTTCAGCTGACCTCGCCCAGCGGCGGGATGGCCGGAGCGATGCGGGGCGCGGAAACTCTAGCCAGTTCCGGGGCCAGCTCCGGCAATGGAGCATTATTGCTGGACTTTTTTGGCAATCCCGAAGCGGTAGAGGTTCACTACTCCCACACCGCGGCAGAGATTCTACAAGCTGTGGGCGGTACGGTGGATGGGTTTGTCTCTGGAGTGGGAACAGGCGCCACCCTAGTTGGCGTAGGGCGGAGATTGAAAGAATCTAACCCGTTGGTTCAAGTCGTAGCGGTGGAGCCTGCGAACTCGCCAATTCTCAGCGGGGGACAGGCAGGGCGGCACATGATACCGGGAATCGGCCCGGATTTTCTTCCTCCCCTGCTGGACAGTGCCATCATCGATTCGGTTACCCGGGTCAGCGACAGCCAGGCCAACGAGATGGCGTTACGGCTGGCCCGAGAGGAAGGCTTATTGGCCGGAATATCCTCGGGCGCCAACGTCTTGGCGGCAATTCAGATAGCCGAGGACCTGGGACACGGCAAGACCGTGGTGACTCTGCTGCCGGACACCGGCGAGCGTTATTTGGATTTCCCCATATAGGGCTGCCGGCTCAAGGGTTCTGCCAGGCAAGAGCCAACCGGCACAAGCCAACGCGACTCCCAAGCTGTTGCTTTAAGAGTGGTGCTCCAATAATGGGCCGGACCCAATTGCCGGGGGCTATTTGCCTGGTGAGCAGATCAGGGTGACCCAGTCTTCTCGCTGACAAACCTCATCTATAACAAATCCTGCCTCAAGTAACGCTTCCTCCGCCATCGGCCTATGTTCTTCAATTATTCCGGAAGCAATTAATTTCCCCGCCGGGCCCAGTACCGGCAAAAGGGACTCAGCCCGCTCTTTGATGGCTCGGGCGGAAATGTTGGCCAGCGCCAGGTCGTAGTGCCCCTCCACTGCCAGCCGGTGGGGAAGGGAGCCCTGGGCTACCGTTACTTTCTCGCCCAGCTCCGACCGCTTAAAATTTTGCCGGGCCGCTTTAACCGCCACCGGGTCGGTATCCAGAGCCAGCACTTCGCCGGCTCCCAGCTTGATCGCCGCTATGGTCAGGATGCCTGAGCCGGTGCCCAGGTCTAGCACCGCCGCTCCGGGATGGACCAAGCGCTCCAGGACCTCCAGGCAAGTGTAGGTGGTAGGGTGGTATCCGGTGCCAAAGGCCAATCCGGGATCCAGGTCAATCACCCGATCCTCCGGCTCAGGCTGGTAATCAATCCAGGAGGGCTTGATGACCAGATGCCGGCCCAGCTTGAGCAGGTTGAAGTGGGATTTCCAGGCGTTTTGCCAGTCCTGATCGTCGTCCAGCGGGTGCACCTGTAGCTCTCCCAGCGGCTGGAGGATGCTGGCCAGATTAACGCCAACCTCGATGTGTGCCAAGCGCTGGCGGGAAGTCGAGGGTAAATAGGTCCTTAAAAGAACCTCGTTGGCCCCCAGGACCTCCATGGACATCCCGTGTCCGTAGCGATCGAACAGGTAGGATATGGGTTCCACGTATTCGAAAGGCACAGTAATGCTAATTTCGTGCCAGGTCATCTACCCTCCAGATGAACAACCCCCGATCAAAAAACCCGGGAGCTTCCGCTCGCCGGGTTTTTACTCGCTGATATTAAGTGGCCTTTCCGGTGAAAACCCCGGGGAGACAGGCGCATACTGCGGAAAGACCCCCGGAAATACCCATGGCGCTCACGGGCACCTAGCTGAAGGCGCCCTTCAACCGATCAAACAGTCCCTTATCGCTATTGTCCCCGTCATCACCATCTCCTTCCGGCGGTTCCTTGCCCTTACCGTTGACGGCCAGAGAATTAGCCAGTTCTTCAAGCAGCTTGCGCTGATGGGCACTCAGGTTGCGCGGGACCTGCAGGTCCACCAGCACCCGGAGGTCACCCCGGCGGCTGCTATTCAGGTGAGGGACTCCCTTCCCCTTAATCCGGAACTCGGACCCGGGCTGGGTACCCTGGGGAACCTTGATCGTTTCCATACCGCCGTCCAGCGTCGGCACTTCCTTCTCCACTCCCAGCGCCGCCTCCGCCATGTCCAGCGGCAAGCGATAGAACAGGTCAAAATCTTCCCGGGTAAAAACGTTGTGATCTCGAACATCCACCTGAATGTACAGATTGCCGGCCGGACCGCTGTTTCTGCCAACATCTCCTTCGCCGGTAAGCCTGACCTGCATTCCGCCCTGCACTCCAGCGGGAATAGTAACGGCGGTTTTCCGCTTTCGGCGCTCCATTCCACCGCCCCGGCAGGTTTGACAAGGGGTTTGGATGACGCTGCCCTTACCCTGGCAAGTGGGACAGGTGCTTATTTGAGCGAACTGCCCGAACAGGCTGCGTTGGGTTCGCCGCACCTGACCGTTTCCCCGGCAGGTACTGCAGGTGTTGACCTTGCTCCCCGGCTCGTTGCCGGCGCCGGAGCAGCGCCGGCATCGCTCTATTCGGGTTATCTCCACCTCTTTCTCAACCCCGAAAACAGCCTCCTCAAATTTCAGCACCAGCCTCTGCTGCAAGTCGGCACCCCGCTGGGGCTGGTTGGCGCGGCGGCCGGTGGCATCACCAAAGAAGGAGTCAAATATGTCGCCGAATCCGCCGAACACGTCGAAGCCGTCGAAGGGACGGTCGAATCCGCCGGCCCCGCTCACTCCGGCATGCCCCAGGTGATCGTACTGAGAGCGCTTTTTGGGGTCGGTCAATACCTGGTAGGCTTCATTGATTTCCTTAAATTTTTCCTCGGCGTGGGGAGCCTTGTTTCGGTCCGGGTGGTACTCCATAGCCTTTTTGCGGAAAGCCTTACGGATTTCCTCTTCTGAGTCCTGCCTGGACACCCCCAGGGTTTCGTAGTAGTCCGCCTTTGCCATCTATGCCTGCCGATAATTGGTTGTTTCTGGGGTCGATTATGAAATTTTTTTCACTAATAACTACATTATAGTTGAGCGGTCCGGTAGTCACAATACCAATCATACCCTGTCTTTTTGTTAACTACCGGGCGGCCGACCCGGTACAAGACCGGGGCTGCGGGCGGGGATTTGCCTTGACACCCGGATGGGTTCTCGGTACGATAACTAGAAGGAGGACTGGGTCTTCCGGAGCGGTACAATTGACGGATAGGAGCAGGTGAAACGATGGATATTACCATCATCCTAGCCGTCCTAGCGACCGCAGGGACGACAGGGATAGGAGTAACACTGTGGTTGTTCCTTCAATCCAAAAAAGACGGTAAGCGGGTAGAAAACGCTAAAGAACAAGCCAATAATGTTTTAAGCCAGGCCGAGGAGGAGAAGCGAAAGGTTCTTCTGGCTGCTCAGGAAGAGGTCCTCAATCTCCGCACCGCCGGGGAACAGGAAATCAAAGAGCAGCGCCAGGAACTCACTCGATTGGAGCGGAGGTTCCAGCAGAGAGAGGAACACCTGGAGACCAAGACTGAAGCATTGGAAAAGCAGCAGGGCGACCTGACCAAACAGCAGGGCAAGGTGGAGGAGACTCTCCAGGAGGCGGAGGAGCTCAAGGTCAAACGGCTGCATACCCTGGAGGAAACGGCGGCTCTTACTGTTACGGATGCCCGGGCGATGGTCGTGCAGCAGGGCGAGGAAGAAGCCAAGCACGACCTTGCTCGCAGGTATTACGAGTTGGAACGAGAGCATAAGGCCACGGCCGACGAAAATGCTCGCCGTATTCTTACTTTAGCCATCAACCGTCTGGCTACTGATGTGGTTTCGGAAACCACAACTTCTGTCGTATCCCTGCCCAACGACGACATGAAAGGTCGTCTTATCGGTCGCGAGGGACGCAATATTCGGGCCCTGGAAGCCATGACCGGCGTGGACATCGTAGTAGATGATACGCCGGAAGTGGTAACCATCTCATGTTTTGATCCGGTGCGGCGGGAAATCGCCCGGCTGGCTTTAGAGAAGCTTATTGCCGACGGTAGAATTCAGCCCGCCCGGATTGAAGAAATGGTCAATCGCGCCCAAACAGATATAGAGCAGACCATCCGGAAGGCCGGCGAGCAAGCGACGTTCGACACCAGCGTCACCGGCATCAATTCAGACTTGATCTACTATCTGGGAAGGCTCAAGTACCGGTACAGCTACGGCGAAAATGTACTGAAACATTCCATTGAAGTTGGGTTGCTATCGGGCATGTTGGCGGCCGAAGTAGGCGCTAATATAAAGATAGCTACCCTGGGCGGGTTGCTCCACGACGTTGGGAAAGCCTTGACCCACGAGATACCCGGGCCTCACGCCGAGATTGGGGCAGATCTGGCCCAGAAAAATGGTATCAACCATGATGCGTATCTGTGCATTTTGGAGCACCATGATGACGATCATTCCTCTATGGAGTCCTTCATCGTCGCGGCAGCCGATGCCATCAGCGCCGCCCGGCCCGGCGCCCGCAAGGAATCCCTGGGGCAGTACGTAAAGCGCTTGCAGGATCTGGAGGAAGCCGCTATCAGCTTTGGCGGCGTGGAGAAGGCCTTCGCCATCCAGGCCGGACGGGAGGTGCGGGTAATGGTCAAGCCTGAGGACATGGACGACGTCAGTTCGGCGGCGCTGGCCAGGGACATCGTTAAAAAAGTAGAGCAGGACTTGGTCTTTCCGGGGCAGATTAAAGTGACCGTAATCCGGGAGACCCGGGCCGTGGAAATCGCTCGCTAACCGGGCGCGATCCCGGCCAGGAATTAGCTAAACTCGAGTAGCCGTACTCCCTGGCCAAGAAGGTCTGGTCCGGCTGTTTAAGCAATTCCGAGCAGAGCTCAACCGGGGCCCAAGAGCCGAAATAGCGCGGCCTGGGCCCCTTCACTTAGGCAAGAAAGGACCAAAGCAGTGCGTATTTTGATGATCGGCGATGTCATTGGTAAGCCTGGGCGTCAGGCTATCCGAAGCCTGGTTCCCGATTTGCGAAGGGAACACAGCATCGACTTAGTGATCGCCAACGGTGAGAACACGGCCGGCGGATTCGGCATCACGCTGGATACCGCCTATGAGCTGCTGGAAAACGGCGTGGACGTGCTGACCTCGGGCAATCACATCTGGGACCAAAAAGAGATCATCCCCCATATGAACGAGGGCCTTCCCCTGCTCCGACCGGCCAACTATCCTGACGCGCCCGGACGCGGCTACCTGATCCAGGACGGCGTCATGGTGATGAACCTGATGGGGCGGGTCTTCATGCCGCCGCTGGATTGCCCCTTCCGCACCGCCAACGCCCTGTTGCAGGAGGCGGAAAAGGCCGGCGCTCCCAAGATAATAGTGGTGGACTTCCACGCCGAGGCGACCTCGGAGAAACAAGGGATGGGCTGGTATCTGGATGGACGAACCAGCGCCGTCCTTGGCACCCACACCCACGTAGGCACGGTGGATACCAAAATACTGCCAAAAGGAACCGCCTACTGCACCGACGTAGGCATGACCGGCCCGATAAATTCGGTTATCGGCAGCGATGCCAACCCGGTTTTGGACCGGTTCCTGACCGGGATGCCCCAACGGCTACCGATAGCCAGCGGGCCGGTGATGATGAACTCAGTATTAATCGACGTAGACCCGGAAACCGGCCGGGCCCTCTCCATCGAAAGAATCGACAGGATGGTGGAATAGATGCCCGCCGATGTTGACCTGCACCTGCATACCCTGGCCTCTGACGGACGGCTTACTCCCACCGAGCTGATCCAATTGGTAGCCGAAAAGGGTCTTAAAGTAGTTTCGGTTTCAGACCACGACAGCACCGAAGGCTTGGCGGAGGCTTACCAGGCTGCAGCAGAATTTCCCGACTTGAGAATCATTCCCGGCATTGAACTCAGCACCGACATACCCGGGGATGAAATTCATATGTTGGGCTACTTCATGCATTACGAGGATGAGGAGTTTCAAGGTATCTTGCGACGATTCCGGGAGGGCCGGCTGGAACGAGGCCGACTCATGGTGGAAAAGCTGGCCACCCTGGGTATTTACGTAGAATGGGAGAGGGTTCGGGAAATTGCGGGGGACGGCTCGGTGGGTAGGCCTCACATAGCCCTGGCAATGGTTGAAAAGGGGTATTTTAAGGAGCCCAGAGGTCCCTTCGCCGAGTACCTGGGGCGTAACGGCAAGGCCTACGTGGAAAGGCAGAAGATGACTCCGGCCGAGGGCGTGGAAATGCTGGCCCGGGTGGGTGGCGTGGCGGTTTTGGCGCACCCGGCGCAGCTAAGCGACCTGGATGACAAGGTAGCGGAATTGAAAGAGGCCGGCCTCAAGGGCATGGAGGTTCACTACGCGATGTACAGCCCGGAAACTGTGCTGTACCTGCTCGAAGTGGCCCAGCGTCACGGGTTGATACCATGTGGCGGCAGCGATTACCACTGTTTGGGCAACACTGGCGAGGCCTTGCCCGGCACACTGGGGCCGCCCCTGGAAACGGTGGAGCGGTTGGAAGAGGCCGCCCTAGAGCTATCCAGATCCGCCCACTGACCCGCAGACGGTCTTAGGTTAGCTGATGCTAGAGACTATCGGACTGTACGTCTACGCCTACCTGATCGGAGCCGTTCCTACGGCCTACCTCATAGGCAAATGGACCAAAGGCATCGACATCCGCAATTATGGTAGCGGCAACGTTGGCGCGGCCAACCTGGCCCGTCATGTCGGCCGGGCTTGGGTAGCTCCGCTGCTCTTGTTCGAAATCCTGGCTAAAGGCGCCTCGCCCATCCTTGTGGGACGGTATTTGCTGGGCTTGGAGCAAACGTCTATCCTACTGGTTTTAGCGCCACTGGCCGCAGTGGCCGGACACAACTGGTCGGTTTTTCTAAACTTTCAGGGAGGTAGGGGCGTCTCGGTGATCGGGGGTGCCCTGCTAGCTCTCTCTCCCCTTCTCCTATCCGCTGCCATCGCCGTATTCTTGGTGGGCTGGGCATTGACCAGAAGCTCGGGAGTGTGGATCTTGCTCTCTTTATCATTGTTACCCTTGTGGGTGTTAGCTTTTGATAAACCACCGGCGCTCATCTGGTTTTGTGCCGGCTCTGTAGCTTTGATGGTCCTAAAGCGACTGTTGTCCAACTGGCAGCCGCTGCCTGTCAATCTTCCCAAAGGCCAGGTGCTGCTGAACCGGCTGCTTCGGGATCGGGATGTGGCCCGCCGGGCGGACTGGGTCGGCAGAATCCCAGGGTAACCGATGATTCAGGTATGTTGGCTGAACTCAGCATGAAAGGCATCAGGGAAGGAAAGCAGGACATGGGTCTTGGGGACCGATTTGGCCCTTCACCGGCGGGGATATTCTCCTTTGGCCGCCCTTGCCAGCTCCCCGGCGCCCATCCTCCAGCCACCTCCGCCAAAAACCTCCGGGTGATGTAAATGGAACCATCTCAGCAAACGGACCAGCGACCGACTCTAGCGCATTGCTACTGGCATCCCGAAGCAGAAACGGGCTTATCTTGCAGCCGCTGCGGGAAGTCGATCTGCCCCCAGTGCATGGTTCAGGCCCACGTCGGCATTCGATGCAAAGAATGCGGAAAGACCGCCCCCATGCCCACCTTCGACGTGCGGCCTACCCATTATGCTCGAGCCGTGGCGGTGGCGGCAGGCGTGGCCATTCTGGGTGGTATCCTTTGGTGGGCTGGGAATTTCGCCCTTGTGATAGTGTTTGATGGGCGGTTACCGGCCCTCCTCGCACCGCTTTTGGCGTTTCCAGT
>JADFQT010000293.1 GCA_022561675.1 Chloroflexota bacterium | reverse complement strand
CTCCGGTTGGACCAGCGGCGCGTCTACCCGGGACTACCCCGGCTACGATCAGCGGGTAACCGGCATGTCACAGGAAGATTTTCATTCCATGGTGGCCAAGGGCGCCGCTTGGGTGGGGACCCCTGATCAGCTCGTCGCGCAAATTCACGATTACGCCGCCAGGGTGGGTGGATTCGAGATAGCTTCGTTGCAAATCAATTTCAACACCAATCATTGGCGGATGCCGAGGACTCCATGAGGCTCTTCTCCGCTGAGGTAATGCCCCGTATCAAGGTCTGATCTCGGGTCTGGCCGGTTTTTCCCTGGTGTCCATGTGACAGCACCCTATTTGCTAACGAGGGCTTTTCTTCCCAGTATGATTGCCCCGAGATGTGGACGGATCATCAATATTGCGTCGGACTCCGGAAAGTGTGGCCCATACGGTGCTATCGGTTCTGAGCTAGGCCCGACCGGAGGAAGTTGATGTCACATCCAATGAAGGCCAAATTTGGTATCAGCCTGTCTAACCGGGCTGTTCTGTTCAACTGGGCCACCATGGACGATTTGATCCAGGCGGCCAAAACCGCCGAAGAGTCCGGGTACTTCCACGGAGTATGGGTGGGCGACAACCTGCTGTCCAAGCCACGCATCGAGTCGATTGTCACCCTGTCCGCCATCGCCTCTCATACCAAGTCTGTGAAACTGGGCACCATCTGCCTGGCCAGCTTTCCGCTGCGGCATCCGGTACTGCTGGCGATCCAGTGGGCCAGTCTGGATGTGTTGTCTGAGGGACGGACCATTTTGGCAGTTTGCAGCGGCGGCTCGGAGCGGAATGGCCCCCAATTTGCCACGGAGCTGCAGGCCATGGGCGTCAAGTCTCGTGAACGAGTAGGACGGGTGGTCGAGGGAATAGAGATCCTCCGGCGATTGTGGGAGGAAGAACGGGTGACCCATGAGGGCAAGTATTACCAGTTTTCCGATGTGGAAATGTTGCCCAAGCCCAGGCAGCGACCGTTGCCCATCTATCTGGCCGCCAACCCCAAGCCGGGGCAGGCGGACGAAGCTGCGGTGGATCGAATTTTGCGCCGGGTAGCCAGGCACGCCGACGGCTGGCAAACGGACGGAACGCCGGTGGAGACCTTCCGGGAGCGGTTCTCCAGGATTCGGGAGTACGCTGCCGAGGTGGGACGTGACCCAGCCCGGTTGGAGTCCTGTCTTCATTTGTATGTGAATATAAATGAAGACCCGGAGCAGGCCTATAGGGAAGCCGAAGCCTTTCTGACCGAGTATTACGGTGCCGGCGCCATATCCAGTGACCGAGCCCAGGTCTGGCTGGCCTGCGGTTCTCCTCAGGCGGTCATCGACAAAATCGCGTCATACATCGAAGCCGGGTGCACTATGCCGGTGATGCGTTTTGTCTCTCCGGATTTGAAGGGACAGCTGCAGCGGTGCATTGAAGAGGTAATGCCCGCCTTTAAGTCTCAGGTGGCAGCCCAGGCGTGAATCATTAAGAAACTTTGCCGGTGTAGCTAACCTGCCAAGTTTTCAAGGAGATGAAGGATGACGACGCCATCGGGTCAACCACAGGTATCCGTCCGGGTTCTCCTCCCTGCTGGGGAAGCCCGGGGAGCCGACCCTGTTGAGCACAATGTTCCAGTCGTGGGATAGCATGAGGTTACTGCCAAGGCGCTCGTCCAACATTTCTTTCAAGTAGTCGGTCATCTGCTACCAGGGGCAGGTGGGGCTGGCCAAAGGGGTTGAAATAAATCCCAGCCCAGCCACACACCCAGCTTGGCCAGCTCCCGGTGGTAATCCTTGTCCGGGTTGTTGCTGATATGGCCGATGTAAATGTGGTGAGGTTCTACCCCTTCATGTACTACTTGACAGGCTACGACACGACCGGATATTCCCAGTTCCAATGCCTCTTTCTGGGAGCAGACGGTAATCTGGTCCTTTTGACCCAATCGGCGGACCTCCGTCAGGCCCGCCTTACTTCGGTGAGCGAAGATATCCGCATCTGGGTGGACCACGCCGACAGCAATCCCGGTCTGGACCTTCGCCAGATTCTGGAGGAGCAGGGGTGCCGGGGGAACGTCCTTAACCTGCTCCCCGCAGATGTACACTTCTGCAGCGCGTTCCCGAAGCCCATTTATATCTTCTTGTCCATGACGCTGAGGGCGCTGGACGTGGGCGAGGCCCGAGGCTTTATGAAAGCAATGGTACACGCGGACACCGACCAGATTCTTGGGGCCGCGATGCTGTGCATCGAAGGCGGGGAGATTATGGCGATCGTAGAGGTCGCTATGATGGGCAATCTGCCCTACACCGCGCTTCGTGGTGGTATATTCCCCCATCCCGCGTTGGCTGAGGCGCTGAACAGCTTGTTTGCGGCTATAGATTACAGGGACTAGCGTGAGCATGGATGGAGCCGTTCATGGTGGTTGAACCGTAAGTAGACCTCCAGACCAGTTCCACCTCTGCCACTCCCTCTGGTGGTGAATTGCGAATGGATATTGCATTTAATGCAATCGGGTTAATCGGAGTCGCCCTGATACTGCTAGCGTATTTCCTGCTGCAGCGGGGCACTTTAACGGCCCGACGTATGGCGTATCTTCTGCAGAATCTGCTGGGGGCTTCATTGATACTGGTGTCGCTGGTGCACGATTGGAACCTTGCGGCGTTCGTGATTGAGGCATCCTGGGTCGCGGTCAGCTTGTACGGGATAGCGAAGACGATCAAACAAAGGGGTTAAGTAAGATG
>JADFQT010000061.1 GCA_022561675.1 Chloroflexota bacterium | reverse complement strand
GGGCACCGAATCCCGGTCTGGTATTGCGACGGCTGCGGACAGGCCAGTGCATCCATTGAGGACCTGGAAAGCTGCCCCAGCTGCGGCTCGGCCGAATTGCGTCAAGACCCGGACGTTCTGGATACCTGGTTCAGCTCTGGGTTGTGGCCCCATTCCACCCTGGGCTGGCCGGAAAACACTGACGACCTGCGGCGGTTCTACCCCACTTCTGTGCTGGAATGCGGTTACGATATCCTGTTTTTCTGGGTTGCCCGCATGATCATGATGGGCATCGAGAATACCGGTCAGGTGCCCTTCCGGACGGTTTTTCTTCATGGGCTGATTCGAGACGCCAGCGGCGCCAAGATGAGTAAAACCCGGGGGAATACCATGGACCCGTTAGACCTGGTGGAGCGCTACGGTACCGATGCCCTGCGATTCGCCCTGACCACCGGTACCGCGCCGGGCAACGACATGCGTATAACCGACGGCAAACTGGAAGCAGCCCGAAATTTCGCCAACAAGATCTGGAACGCCGCTCGTTACGTCATATCTACCCTAGAGAGTCAAAAAGAGAGCCAATCCCGGGCCGAAGGCTGGCGGGACCTGCCCAACCTGGAGCATCGGGAAGACCGCTGGATCGTCAGTCTGCTGGACCGCCTGACGGCGGAAGTAAATCAGTCGCTGGAGAGTTTCGAGCTTGGGGAGGCTCAGCAGAGGCTTTACGAATTTTTCTGGAACGACTTCTGCGACTGGTATATCGAAATGGCCAAGATCCGGCTGAGGTCGGGCGTCGGTCCGTCCCCGTTGCCAACCCTGGCCCATGTGTTGGAGCGTACTCTGCGGCTGATGCACCCCTTTATGCCCTTCATCACTGAAGAGATCTGGCGCAACCTGATAGCGCGCCTGCCACCAGAAGGTCAGCGGGAAGGTAGCAGGCCTGAATCGGTGATGGTTGCCCACTACCCCCAGGCCCCAAGTCCCCGCACTGATAGCCAGGCCGAGGAGGAGATCGCCCTGATAATCCAGACGATCCGAGCGGTCCGCAACACCAGGTCTCAGCTGCGGATACCCGCCAGTCAGCAGCTGGAAGCCGTCATCGAGGCCAACGGCCCCCCGGGTCCGATCAATACGATCAAAGAGGCCATCGAAGAGGAGGCCGAGGTAATTCGCTCCCTCTCCCGAGTGGAACCTTTGCACATTCAAGACCGGGATTCCGGGCAGGCCCAGGATTCCGGGACTTGGGCCGGGACTGAGAAACCATCCAGAGGGATCACGCTGGTGGTGAATCCCTTGGTGATCCGTCTCACTTTGGAAGGTGTCGTTGACCTCTCTGCTGAGGAGAGCCGTCTCAAGGGGGTACTGGACGGCAGCCTCCAGAACCTGCAGCGGGTGGAGGCCTTGGTTTCCAATCCCAATTTCAAGGCTAAAGCCAAGCCGGAGGTGGTGGAGAACGAGGAGGAGCGGCTGCGGGCGCTACGAGAGGAAACCCAGCGCCTGGAAGAAATACTGGCTCAGCTAAGCGCCGACTAGACCCTGATGAGAGGGCGTTTTAGATGTCCCTCTCTCTAATAAGGGAAGGTCAGAAGGGGTCGCAGCACTCCCACCTATTAGCTAACTCAAACGACCAATGTCATTCCGAAAGAGCGAAGCGATCGAGGAATCTAAAACCTAGGCCAGTAACCCCCTCCGGAGGCAGGATTACAGTTACGCCATAGCCAATGGCGTCAGGACCAAATGCTCGGGGACTTTGGACCCCACGCGGAGTTTATCCTGAGCAACGCCGAAGGGCTCGGGGTGACATTTTGAGATAGTTGCTCAGGAAGAGAAAGTAGCTTTTTAAACATTCTCCAAGGTTTCTTAATCAGCCGGTATTAAAGCCCGGCGTTAATGCAGTGAAGAAGAGGAGGTCGGGATGTCTGTTCCACCCAAAGCAATATGTAGCGGTATTTTCGCATCTATTTTAGTCCTTTTGGTGGCAGCCTGCGGCGGAAACCCCACGGTGGCTCCGGCTCCAACCGCCGTTGCCCAGTTCGAAGTTCAACTTACGGCGACCACTGTGCCCACGGCGGTTCCCACCGCTACGACCATCCCTACTCCCACCGCGGTGCCCAGCGCAGTGCCCACCGCCACACCACTGCCAACCCCCACCCTGGCGCCGACGGCCACGGCCACGCCCAGGCTCTCGGCGGGAATCGTGCCACACACGCCGACCCCGCTTCCGCCGCCTACGCCGATTCCAGATTTGGACCAGCTGAGCCAGAATCGACCCCCCCAAATACTTGTGGGAACGGTCACCGTGGACGGATTGCCCGCCCCCGAAGGCACCATCGTTAGGGCTTTGGTCAATGGAGTCGAGGTAGCGTCGGCCCAGGTTGAGGATGGGCAATACCTGCCCTTGGCTATCCTAATACCTGGACAAACCGTGACATTTATGGTTGGGGACTTGACGGCGGCCGAGACATTCCTCACGGAAGTGGGAGGAGTGAATGTGCTCAATCTGACCGCCGCCGGCTCAGATACGGGTTACTGACCCTTTCCCACCGCCCTAGACGAAAGCTCGCGGCTTGCTGGCTCACAGGGCCGCTGGTATACTCGTCGCTGACAAATAGCATCGGCAACCGCGAAGTCAACCCCGTACGGAGGAGGGGCCCATGAAGTACATGCAACGTGAGGTCATGCATTGCCGCCGGGGCAAGGCGCCGGAAATCGTAGAAGATTTGAAGGCCATCAATCAAGTATTTGTCGACATGGGTAACACCACCGGGAAGATCTATGTGGATATTACCGGGCGCTATGACACGGTGATCTGGGAGGTCGAAGTGGATAGCCTCGACCAGTTCTATACCTTTGAGCGCGGGTTTTACGTAGAACCCGACGCACAAGCCACTCAGCTGATAAACCACCTAAACGACAATACCGTGAAGGGCTCCCGGGAGCTATTCGAAGTCATTCTGTAAGATCGCCGGTCGTGAGCGCAATACTGGGCATTATTGGCCGTCCCATCGCCCATTCCATCTCGCCTGTCTTTCAGCAGGCGGCCCTGGACCATCTGGGGATCGACGCAACCTACCAGGCCTGGGAAGTAGCCCCGGAAGGGGTAGGCGAATTCCTCCGGGCATTGCGACAGCCCGACAAATTGGGCATCAATGTCACCGTCCCGCATAAGGAGACGGTGATTCCCTTTTTGGACGAGGTGGATGAAGGAGCACGGGAGGCTGGAGCGGTCAACACCATAGTCCATCGGGACGGCCAGCTCACCGGATATAACACAGATAGCCACGGCTTCCTCCAGGCGTTGCGGGACGCCCGGGATTTTCGCTGCGAAGGCAGGCGGGTCTTGGTGCTCGGCGCGGGTGGCGCCGCCCGGGGCGTGGTGCTGGCATTGATTCGAGAGGGTGTGGCCGAGCTGGTTATAGCCAACCGCACCTTGGCTCGGGGGGAACGGCTGGCCTCAATAGCCCGGGAGCGGGGAATCGCCTGCCGGGCCATCGAAATGAGCTGGGACGAGTTGGCCCTGGCCGCGGTAAACGCGGAGCTGATAGTCAATTGTACTACTGTCGGCATGATCCATGGTCCGGATTCGGGGCGCTCGCTGTTACTCCAGCAGCAGATACCTCCCACGGCTCTGGTGTATGACCTGGTGTATAATCCTATGGAAACACCGCTGTTGCGGGCGGCGGGCCGGGCCGGCGCATCCACCCTGGGGGGAATCCAGATGCTGGTCCATCAGGGAGCGGCATCCTTTGAGCTGTGGACGGGAAAGCCGGCCCCCATACCGGTAATGCTGGAGGCGGCCACCGGGGCGATGGCTGAGGCAGGCTCGGGGCACTGACGAAAGGACTGACGGAAGCATTGCCAGAAAGCCTGACAAAATGACTGGCTAGGCTCCCGTTTTCGGTGGCCCCAGTCAAATCCGTAAAGCAAACCGGCAATGTTTTTCAACGGTAACCATGCTTATTCGGTAGCTATGGCTCCCTCATTCCGCCGGGCTAGGGACAGCCGGTCTTCATCCCAAATCCCGGAGCTTGTCGGTCCTTGCCATCTGAGAAAGCTACCTTGAATCCAAAAGGCCCCTTGAGTCCATAGGAGATAAAGGCATGATTCGGTTTTTCACTGCCGGCGAATCCCACGGCCCCGGTCTGACGATCATCGTGGAGGGGGTGCCGGCGGGTCTGGCTCTCAGTGAGGATTACATCGCCGTTCACCTGGGACGTCGCCAGAAGGGCTACGGACGGGGCGGACGCATGCTCATCGAGCAGGACCGGGCACGGATCATGTCTGGGGTAAGGCACGGCCGAACCCTGGGCAGCCCCATCGGCATGAGCATTGAAAACAAGGACTGGGTCAATTGGCTGGAAGCGATGGCCATAGAGTACGTGGAGAACCCATCGCAGGAAGGACGCAATGCGCGGGTGACGCGAATTCGGCCCGGCCATGCCGACCTGCCCGGGACCATGAAGTACGGATTCGACGACGTCCGCAACTCCCTGGAGAGGGCCAGCGCGCGCGAGACGGCCGCCCGGGTCGCTGCCGGAGCGGTGGCCATGGCATTACTCGAGGAGTTCGGCATCTCTCTGCACAGCCATGTAATCTCCATCGGTCCGGTTTCGGCCAGCCCGGTGGATAACTCGACGGATTCCATAGATTGGGATGCAGTGGAGGAGTCGCCGGTACGCTGCGCCGATAGTGAGGCCGCCACGCGGATGATGGCGGAGATCGACTCGGCCAAGGAGGCCGGAGATACCGTCGGCGGCACCGTCGAGATTGTTGCCGACAATGTCCCCATTGGTCTGGGTTCCCACGTCCATTGGGACCGCAAGATTGACGGTCTCATCTCCCAGGCGTTAATGTCGATCAACGCCGTCAAGGCGGTTTCCATCGGGCCCGGTTGGGACATCATAGACAAAAGGGGCTCCCAGGTCCACGATATTATCGAGCCGGTTACCGACCTTGATCGCCCCTGGCAGCGAAAGACCAATCGGGCGGGAGGAACTGAGGGCGGGATGACCGACGGGATGCCCCTGGTGGCCCGGTTTGCCATCAAGCCCATCGCTACATTACGTAACGCGCTGCCCTCGGTGGATCTGGACACGGGAGAGCCGGTGCTGGCCCACTTTGAACGGTCCGACGTTTGCCAGGTGCCCCCCGCCGGGGTGATCGGCGAAGCGATGGTCGCGCTGGTGCTGGCCAACGCCTTCATGGAAAAATTCGGCGGGGACTCCATACCGGAGACTCGCCGCAACTACGAAGGCTACATGAAAACCGTTGGTCCACGCCGCGTGTTCCAATAAGCCGTTTCGCCCGGGCCTGCTGCCTGAGCAGGGCGCCGGAAATCAACTTACCCGGCTGTCAGGCCAAACCGTCAGGAAGTATTTGGCGCTGGAATCCCGGTTGAGCCGGGTCCAAACGGGGACCAAATATAGAATTGATGGACGTGGGGTTAGCCAAAACTGTTGCATTTGCCCGTATTTGCGCTACAATAGGGGAGAACTTCGGCATACTAGCCTAAGGAGTGTTTCACATGGAAGGAAAGGTTCAACTGGAAATCACCTACTGCGTACCTTGACAGCACCTCGCTACCGCCACGTGGATGGCGAATGAGTTTTTCCGAGCCTACGGGCCGGATGCTGCCGTAACCATCTCCCCGCGGGGCCAGGGCATCATGGAAGTGTTCCTGGATGGCGAGAAGATCTTCGACAAGAAGGGTGAGGGCAACATCTATCCGGACCTGGCTCGCGTCCGCAAGATGAAAGAAGTCATCGCTGCTAAGATCGCCAACTTGGAGCCGGTGGCCGCTGACGACTAAGGCAATTTAGGTCTTCCCGCTTCAGGATTGGGAGGATTAACCCCAGAGAAAGGACTAGGCCCCTCTGTTACAGGAGGGGCCTAACTTTTTGCCAGATCTCCAGGGCCAACGCCCGCCGGGGCCTGGTGGCGTCCAGAACTAGCCAATGGGAAGAATCCTGAGAAGATTCTTGGGAAACCTGCGCCAGGTATCCTTCCCGAACTCTTTGGTGGAAGTCTTGGGGCGCTGCGTCGAAGGTATCCCTCTGGGCACCTGTTTTTCTGTCAAAAATTGATTGAGGAGGTAGGTCTAGCAGGATGTTCAAGTCGGGCGATAACCCGGAGGAAGCCAGTAGGTTGAGCTGGTCAATCGCCAGCAGGTCCAATCCTCGACCATAGCCCTGATAGGCTACAGTAGATGCAGTGAAGCGGTCACAAATTACGCTGGTTTGCTTCTGCAAGGCCGGCTGGATTACCTGTTGAACCAGCTGGGCACGGGCGGCCAGGAACAAGAATAGCTCGCCCATAGGGGTTGCGCCCGGGCGATTCTTGAGCAGCCGTCTCAAAGATTCCCCCAGGGGGGTTCCGCCAGGCTCACGGGTTAGGATAACCGGGTACCCGGAACGCTGCATTTGGCGGAACAGGGCCCTGGCTTGGGTGCTTTTGCCGGCGCCGTCTCCACCTTCAAATACTATGAAAGCCACGGCCCCCGTCAACTTGAGTGTTGTATCCGGCCTGGCTCAGGGCCGGTAGATCAGGACCGCCCGGGACGGCTCCCGTCCCCGGCTGGTGGACGCCAAGCTGAACCGCTGAGCCAAGATGTGCTGCAGGCGCCTTACATAGGCCCGTTGAGGGTTTAGCTGTATGCTGAATTCCCCCTCCAGCACTTTCTGGGCCGCTTGTTCTGCTTCCTGCATCGCCTCTTCCATGGTGGCCGCGGCTTCGCCGGAATCGTTGCGGCTGCTCCAACCGGTCGTCACGTCCAGCCCCTGCTCTTTGGCGAGGGTTCTCAAAAAGTCCATCACCTGGGGCATAGTGTTCTTGCGGAGCACGTATACCGGTGTCCCGCTGGACTCGGCCACCTTGACCAGATGGGCTCCCCTTCGGTAATGGTTCTTGGTGGTCAATACCAGGGTGGCCTGGCGCAACTCGTTGGCCACGTCAATGCCGAGGTTTGTTTCGGTCTGGGCCACCTCCAGCTTGTCCCGACTGACGCCGAAGAGGAACACCCGGGCATCGATGCGCCGGGCAGAATTCGGGGAGGCTCCACTCGGCGCACCACCATTCAGCGCGGGTGGTCCCGTGTCAAACCCGCGCTCCTGCTGCGAGTGATCCACCTCCCAAGCGGCCGGGCCGACCTCGCCCTGGCTTCGCGCATCTTGTTGCTGTTTTACTTCCCCGTCTTCATCCAGATAACGGATTTCCGGGGCTATCGGATATCCGCGAAGCCACTGGTCGACCACGTGGGCCACGTCGTCGTTAATTGCGACCTGGGTCCAGCTCTGTATTTCCACCACTACGTCGAAGGTAGGGGGGGCCTTGCGCTCCAGCACCGTTTTCTGGGTGCCTCGATAGCGGGCTTCCTGGTCTCCCAATGTGACTGACTGGACACCTCCAATCAGGTCAGAAAGGGTAGGGTTAAGTATTAGATTATCCAAGGTGTTCCCGTGGGCAGTGGCCACCAACTGCACTCCCCGCTCAGCGATGGTGCGGGCGGCGGCGGCTTCCTGCTCGGTGCCCATTTCATCAATGATGATGACCTGGGGCATGTGGTTCTCCACCGCCTCGATCATCACTGCGTGCTGCTCGGTAGGAGTTGCTACCTGCATGCGGCGGGCGTGACCGATGGCCGGGTGGGGCACATCGCCATCGCCGGCGATTTCGTTGGAAGTGTCGACGATTACCACCCGCTTCTTGGCCTCGTCGGCCAGTACCCGAGCCACCTCCCGCAACATGGTGGTCTTACCCACGCCCGGCCGTCCCAGCAAGAGGATATTCTTGCCGGACAGGGTGAGATCCTCAATTACTTTGATGGTACCGTACACCGCCCTTCCCACCCGGCAGGTTATGCCGACAACCTGCCCTTTGCGGTTGCGAATGGCAGAGATGCGGTGCAGAGTGCGCTCGATACCGGCCCGGTTATCGCCGCCAAAATCTCCCACCCGGTCAACCAGCTGGTCCAATTCCTCCCGGGTGACCTCCTCCTCGGCCAGTGCCACATCGCCAAAGGGGAATCTGGCTTCGGGCAGCCGCCCCAGATCAAGCACTACCTCCAGAAGGTCTCCTATATCATCTCTGCCACGAAGAATTTCGGCTACGCGAGGGGGCAATACATCTAGCAGCAATTCCAACTCGGCCTGAGCCTGCGATTGAATGGTTGCCAGCGATTGCGCGGTTGCCAACGTTATGCCTCCACTGCGGCCACACCTGGGGAGCGGACCGGTACAGCGACGGTTTTGATCAGCATGGTGTAGTTGGTCACCACTTGCAAGCCCCGATGCTCGAGATAGTGGCGTAGATAGTCTTGATAATCGGGCAGAAGCCAACTCCGGGCGCCAGCGGAGTTCAGCGCCAGGTTTATCAGGCCCGGCGCAAGCCCGTGATGGTCGGGATGAACGAGCATTTGGGCGGGGCCGGACCGATGAGAACCAGGCAGGCTCAGCCAAGCGGTTATGCGGTCATCGCATTCCACCACCCATTGGCGGGTGTTCCCCTGCAGGCCCTCCTGAGAATCCCGCCATTGGTCAAAGGTCAAGCCCAGGGCGGTCCGCACCGGAGGCGGAGTCGCGGCGTTAAACAGCTGAAATAGGGGATAATCGTCCTGGGTCAGGCGAGTGCGCAGGTTAGGAATAGGGGGATCTCCCGAGCTGGCGGCGGGAATACTCTTACCTTCGAATAACGTTTCTTCGAAGCTGGGAAAGAAGCCGCACCGTTGGGCCACGAGGGCCACCGGACTGCCGGATGGTATCCGCAGGAATATGCGCTCGGCAGATTTGCAACCAGCCTGCTGAACCAGCGACTCCAAAAGCTCCAGGGAATCTAGCTCCATGGCCGGGGAGGACCAACTTGTATCGGCATCCCGGTCCGATCCCCGGTCTGATCCAAGGGAGTGCAGGTATAGGCGATCCACCTCCCATATCCGGCTGCCGGCGCGGGTGTGGGCGGAAACCAGGCCGCCCAGGTTAACACCCTTCCACCAGCCCAGGGTAATGCGGTCGGGACTGGGGGTTAGGGCTCGCTTGCACAGGTTCACATTTTCCCGGGAGGCCTTCCTGCCCATGGCTTCCTTGGGACAGGCCACATTGGGTCCGTTAACGCCGTTAAGCAAAATGCAGCGAAGAGCGTCGCTGATGTGCAAGCTTTGGATCATGCTTTCTGGCCGGAAGAGGCCCAGGAGGTCAGGTCCAAAAAGCGACGATGCAGGCGAGTGTCGCTGGTCAGCTCCGGATGGAAGGAAGTAGCCAGCAGCTGGCCCTGCTGCACCGCCACCGGTCGACCGTCCGGCAGGCTAGCCAGCACCTGAACCTGTTCGCCAACTCGAGTAATAACCGGCGCGCGGATGAAGACGGCGTGATAAGGGGGATCATCGAGGCCTACTACGGGGAGGTCTTGTTCGAAGCTGTCGACCTGCCTACCAAAAGCGTTACGCAGCACGCCGATATCCATGATTTCTAGCGGGACAGGATCCTGCTCAGTAATCTCCGATGCCATCATAACCATACCCGCACAGGTGCCCCAAATGGCTTTTCCTCGCGCGGCCATGGCTCGCACCGGCTCCCGTAATTCATAGATGGTCATCAAGCGGCTCAGCGTGGTGCTTTCGCCTCCAGGCATTATCAGTCCATCCAACCCCTTCAGCTGATGAGGCAGCCGCACCTCCTGGGTTTCTACTCCCAACTCCTTGAGGATGGCGATATGTTCAGCGAAATCCCCCTGTACCGCCAGTACGCCTATTATCAATTCGGTTTGTTACCCAGATTTTTAAACGATAAGGACAACCGCTCTTGGTGACCAAGCAGTGGGGCTGCAGGGGACGACCAAAGCCCAGGTCATTGGTCCCCAGGTATTTGCTACGATCTCTTGGCGCATGAGCCCTTAAACCTGCCTAACGGAACTCACTAGGCACCTCGGGGGGCCAACAGTTCCTCAGACGGAATGGTTCGGGTGCTAATGCCGACCATGGCCTCTCCCAAGCCCTTGGAAACCTCGGCCAGGATGGCGGGGTCTTTGTAGTGAGTGACGGCCTGCACTATAGCGTAGGCTCTCCGCGCCGGCTCGCCAGATTTGAAGACACCCGACCCGACGAACACTCCGTCGGCGCCCAGATGCATCATCAGGGATGCGTCGGCCGGAGTGGCCACACCCCCGGCGGCAAAATTGACCACAGGCAATCTGCCCAGTTCCCGGGTCTTGGTCAGCAAATCCAAGCTCACGCCCAGGTTTCGGGCTTCTACGACCAACTCGTCATCGGGCATGGTTTGCAGCTTTCGAATAGCATCCTGTACCGCTCGCATGTGCCGGACAGCCTCTACGATATCGCCGGTGCCGGCCTCCCCTTTAGTCCGAATCATGGCTGCTCCCTCGGAGATGCGCCGCAACGCCTCACCCAGGTCCCGACACCCGCAGACGAAGGGGACTTTGAAGTCATGCTTCCAAACGTGATGTACCTCATCGGCGGGAGTCAACACTTCGGATTCGTCAACATAGTCCACACCCAAAGACTCCAGCACCTGGGCTTCAACAAAGTGCCCAATGCGGCACTTGGCCATGACCGGTATGCTGACGATGTCCATTATCTCGCAGATTATGGTGGGGTCGGTCATGCGAGCTACGCCACCATCGGCCCGAAT
>JADFQT010000292.1 GCA_022561675.1 Chloroflexota bacterium | reverse complement strand
GGCCGTTCCAATTGGGGACCACAATCACTCATCTACGGCAATCCCACCGGACCGGAGCGGGACGAATCTGGTATCATGCCCGTCTGCCCGGTGAAATCTTCACGCGGTATAGGGATTGAATGTTGTATTTAACGTCATTGAAACACAGCCCCGACAAATGCCCCGGTGTTGCGATCGAGATCCGAGACAGAGTAATGCGGATGTCTTCTACGATGACCGAAGTATTACAAACTCATGGTTGTACTTATCAGGGAGGCTGGGTTAGCAAGTCGGCGCATTTAACCTTCATTATGCTCGACGCCCCTAACGCCCACGCCGTCGATGATGCCATGGTTGACCTGGGTCTGGCAGTGTGGAATACCGCGACTATATACCCAGTGATTACCCTCGAGGAAGCAGTTGAGGGCTTACCCGAGTGAGAAGCGTCGTCTGAACTAAAGGCGCCAGCCGTTAATAGGGGTCGCCGAAGCCGATGGTAGCCAGATCAGGGTTACCTCTCCGAAGTGGCGGGCTATTGCCAGGCCCAAGGAGCGGACGCCAGCGGACGTGCTGAAATCGGAAGCGCCTCAACTCGACGGCCACCCCTACTTGGTTGACGGCGGGGTTGCCGGATTTTGGCTTAAAGGCTATTAAAATCGGAGTCGTACAGCTTCTCCAGACGGAGCATTACCTCCTGTTCCAAAGGCCCCATCTCCGCCGCAGCCACTGCCTGATCTATGTGCTCCAGCTGAGCAAACCCTACCAGAACCGCCGAGACCCCCGGATTCGTCAGTCCGAATCGGATAGCGGTCTGGGCCATGTTCCTGGCCTCATCTCCGAGGACTGCCTTCACCCTCTCCGCTCTGGCCAGGTCCGCCGACCCGCTGGAGCCAGGAGATAGGACGCTGTTGCCGCTGGGCGACTGCCCGGCAATCGCTCCGGCCGCCAATACCCGGATGTTGTGGACCCCGACGCCATTTTCAGCAGCCAGGCCGATGAGATTCTTGTAATCGTGAGCGGAAAACCCTTCCGGAACCGCCCGCCCCGCGCTGGGGTTCAGCAAATTGTGATAGGCCTGCACGGCTTGAAAGTGGCCGCTGGTGATCAACCGATGGAGGCAGTCGGTATCGCCGAAACCGGTAAACCCGAAGAATCGGGCCAGACCCCTTTGTCGCAGCTTGTCAAAAGCGGTGACCACACCCTCCTCTCCCAGCACGTCTTCAATGGAGATGGAATCCCTGAATGTTCCCCGCTCTAGGGTTACAGTGGAATGCAAATAGATCAGGTCAACGCTATCCCGCTGAAGGCGCTTCAGGCTGGCCTCCACCGATCGCTCCACCGTACCGGGTATGTCATCTACCTGGTCGGGACCGATCCGGACCTTGGTGGAGAGATGGGGACTGGCCCCCAATTCTTTCAAGACCCAGCCCAGGTTCTCCTCCGACTGACCATTGCCGTATTGGGCAGCTGTGTCGATCCAGTTTATTCCGTATTCCAAGGCCCGGCGGACCGCCTCCAGCCGGGTCTCTCGCTCTCCCTGAAAAACTATGCCCCCTTGGGCGCCAGCGCCAAATACTATTTCCGAGATTTGTACGCCGGTTGAGCCAAAATTTCTGTACTTCATCTATGTCCTCGCCTTGGAATCATCCTCATATTACAAGACCTGTTCCCGGAATCATAGAATCCTTTTGAAAGTGCGTTTTCCGCTGGGAGCGTCCTGCCGTGAGTAGGCATTTACTAATTTCACGCGCCTGAATTTCGATGTGATTCGATATGATAGGATAAATCCACCTTGATCGTGCGTTGATTGAAGGAGTACAAGAGATGGCAGACAAGATAAGACTGGGGCTGATCGGCGCCAACATCCACCGGGGATGGGCGCCACGCTCTCATTTGCCGGCCCTAATGGCCAGCCCCGAGTTTGAGTTGACCGCTGTATGCACCACCCGGCAGGAAAGCGCAGAAGAGTCCCGGCTAAAATTTGGGGCCAGGCTGGCCTTTGATGACTATCACAAGATGCTGGCCCACCCGGACATAGATGCGGTGGCCGTAGTATTAAGGGTGCCCTCCCACTACGAGCCGACGATGGCGGCTCTAAACGCGGGCAAGCATGTCTATACCGAGTGGCCCTTGGGCCGAACTACGGCCGAAGCCCAGGAGATGGCTGACCTGGCTGGGGCCAAAGGCTTGATAAACATGGTAGGTTTGCAGGCCCGCGCGGCCCCAGCTATTTTACATGCCAGAGAGTTAATCGATTCCGGGTATGTGGGCCAGGTTATGTCTTGCCACGTCAGCAGGATACAGGAAGGGGTAACGCAGCGAACCTCAGATAGAAGCTGGCAGCGAGACCTGGAGCTGGGCGCCAACACCCTGACGATTACCTGCGGCCATACTATCGACGCCCTGCGCTTTGTGGTTGGGAATTTCAGCCACGTCTCCTCGGTAGTAAGCACTCAAGCCAAGGAGTGGTTGGAGGCAGACACCAATGAATGGGTTGATGTTAGCTCTCCCGACAATGTTCTGGTCAGCGGAAATTTACGCGATGGCGGCGTTGCCTCGGTGCATGTCGCCAGTAACCCCTGGGCCGGCAGCGGGTACAGAATGGAGATTTACGGGCGGGACGGTACGCTGGTTCTCTCTTCGGAAGAGTCTCCCAATCATGATGGCATCGGCCTTCGGGGCGCCCAGGGCAACAACCGGCTGGAGCCGATAGAAGTTCCGGCCAGCTACACTAACGTGCTGGAAGGAATGCCCCGGGGCGCGCCCTACAACGTG
>JADFQT010000291.1 GCA_022561675.1 Chloroflexota bacterium | reverse complement strand
GTAACGCTCCAATACTCCGTTCAAGATGTGTAGCCGGTTCTGTTCCTTGGTACTCAATGTCAGTCCTCTCATCAACTGACATTTTCCCTGACCAGTTACCTACTGACAAAATTGTAGACCAACAACATGAAGTCCAGGAACTCCCGGCGCCGCTTGGGACGGTAGTGGCCCACATGAACGGTTCCCTGGTAGACCTCCAGCGCGGCGAACAGGTTGGTGGTGCCATACCGCTCGTATTCATGGGTGTGCCCCCGCAGTGCCCTTGCATTGGGGAGGCGGAGCCACCCCTGGCCCGCTCCAGGGCCTGGATGGAGGGCTTCTCGTCCACGCTGATAACCACGGCGTTCTCCGGTGGGTTCAGGTAGAACCCCACGATGTCGTCGGCTTTCTGGGCGAACTGAGGGTCGGTGCTGAGGCACCAGCTGCGGCGGCGCTGCAGGGAGACCCCATGCTGGCGCAGCACTCGCCAGACGTGGTCCGCCGAGACGTCCTCCAAGACTTGGGCCACCAGTCCACCAGTCCAAGTGGTGTAGCCCTCCGGCGGCGGCTGGTCCAACTGGGCCAATATGCGCCGCTCGGTGGTCCGGTCGTACTTGGTCGGCTTTCCAGTCCGGGGTGCGTCCGCCAGTCCGGCCAAACGGTCACTGGCAAACCTGGTGCACCACTTGCTGGCGGTGCCTTCTCCCAGGTGCGACGAGAGAGCGATCACCTTGGTCGTTTTTCCCGCTGCCGCCTCCAGAACGATAAGGGCCCGTCGGGCCATGCGTTGCTCCGTGGTGTTCTTACTCAACCATCCCTTCAGGGTGGTCCGCTCATCATCGGTCAAATGAATAGGTGTTGCTCTTCGCGACATGCCGTAAGTTTACTAAGAGGCCCTAACAAAATGACATACTCTCCACGTCGATTAGGGCGAGAGGTAGGGGCGCATGGCCGTCAACCACTACAGATTGGGTATAGCTTTTGGATCTGAGTAAACCTCATTCCGCCCACATTTTTATTTTGTTAGGTGCTCTGAGCAGCAGGTTTGATTACATGTAGGTACTAGGTCTGGGATTGAGGGCTTGCTTGACGCTGTGACGGGGTGGCGGACTTTAGTATAAAATCTTGAACCAGTCCGGTCCAGGCTGGCGGAAGGGTTGACTAACTCCGTAAAGGGGAGGAGCGTTGGCTAGGTTTTCTTGTTTGGCCGTGGCGATGTTGTTGGCCTTGATTTTCTTACTGCTTTTGTTAACCTGCCGAAGCCGGGGGTTTCCGTTTTCCGAAGGCAACAGTAGCGTTCCCGTCGAAACAATCTCCCACCTACTCGCAGATGAGGCTGGAACGGCGCCGGGTCTACCAGTCCGGATTTCAGCTCAGCCGGGAAGGCGGTAGTAGCATCGCTTCGAGGTAAATCGGCCTAGGCCTGGCCGTCCTCCACCGCATACTGCAAATGCTCGATGCCGGGTGCGGCGCCACCCAGTGGCCAATTGATCGAAACCAGGTCGATTCGCCAGTCTATGTCGCGGAGGGAATGCCGCTCCAGATAATGCTGCGACGTGGCGATCAAATGCTTGGCCTTGGTTGAAGTTATAGATTCTTGCGCAGTGCCGAACTCCTTGCCGCGCCGGGTTCGAACCTCAGTGAAGACCAGTTCGGCGCCCTGCTGGGCAACGATATCAACCTCTCCATATTGGCACCGGTAATTCTTCTCCAGAATAGCATAGCCCCGGTTTAGCAGATGACGGCTGGCCATCCGTTCCCCTCTCTCACCCAAGCGCATCCTTGAAGTAACCAATCTAACTCCCGGTGCCCGGTTGGCCGAAACTTGTAATATCCTGCCCTGCGGCTGCCCGCACCGGCGCGAAAGAGCGACGATGAATGGAGCAGGGTCCTAGGGTTCGTAATTTGGACAAATGCTCGGCGGTGGGATAACCCTTGTTTCGGGCGAAGGAGTAGCCGGGGAATCTGGCGTCGGCTTCCTGCATGTAACGGTCCCGGGTAACCTTGGCGATAATGGATGCCGCGGCAATAGAGTAGCTGATGCCGTCGCCTTGGACTATCGCCTGGAAGGGGTAAGGACAGGCTTTTATTGGTACAAAGTCGAGCAGCAAGTGTTGGGGCGCCGGCGCCAGGTTCTCCACCGCGCGGAGCATGGCGCTGATGCAGGCCTGGCCGATACCCATGTGGTCAATATTTTCCGGCGATTCTTCAGCCACCCCTACCGCCGCAACGTGCCGGTAGATGAGCTCTGCCGCCTTCTCCCGCTGGGCTGGCGAAAGGCGCTTGCTATCGTCTACGTGCTTGAGCCAGGGCTCGGCCCCGGACAGCCCTTCCGTCAGAATGACGGCAGCCGCCACCACCGGTCCGGCCAAGGGGCCACGTCCAGCTTCGTCCACGCCGGCTATCAACCCAATTCCTTGCCGGTACAGCTCATTTTCCAGGCTCAGTCCGGGCATGGTACTTCCGGCCTATCATCCGCGGATAGATCGGACGGAAGTGCGGATTCGATAAATCCGCCGCCCAGCACTAGTTCCTCCAGGTAAAACACCGCCGCCTGACCGGGGGTGATGGCCCGCTGAGGCTCGTCGAACCAGACCAACGCTCCCTGGGGTTGGGGTTGCAACACCGCCGGAGCCTCCTGGAACTTGTATCGTATCTTTACCTGGACACGGATAGGCCCGGATGGGGCTTTCCCGGAAACATAGTTAACCCGGGAAACCCACATTCGGTCCTGGTAAAGGGCTGCTTCCGGTCCGACCACCACTTGTCGGAGCTCCGGCTC
>JADFQT010000060.1 GCA_022561675.1 Chloroflexota bacterium | reverse complement strand
CGATCTTGTCGCCTTCCAGCATGCGCTCCATCTGGTGGTGCACGAACCGGCGCTCGTTGTGAGACTTTTCTCGGGCCACCGACTCAATCTCGTCCATCGTAGAGCTGGATATAGGGTTCGCCTCCACCTTCTCCGCCAACTGCTCGTAGCCGGCACGACGGATCATGGTGGGAAGCTTGTCCCGAATCTGTCCCACGGTCCATCCCACCGGGTTGGGTACAGTGGTCTTGTCCATGTGCAACCGAACATTGTGCTTCATGGGACCATAGTGGTAATGAGGGTCCTGATCAAAGCAGTCGAAGCGCAGTATCTCGGTGTCTTCTCCTTCGACATCGCCGAAAACCTGGATCATCAGCCCCTGATCGGGCATAAGCTCCTTCCGATAAACCATTGCGATACTTACCGCACCAGCCTCAATAACGGTGTCTGCCTTTTCCACGTTGCCCCTCCTTGACCTTAATTATTTGGTCCGGATTCCAGGTTCACCAACAAGCCCGACTCTAAATGTTGAGACCGCACCATTGCCGCTAGGAACCGCCTTTGGTGTCAGCCGGTGGGCCAGACCCTCTTGCTAACGGATTAGAGCTACCTGAAACTCTATCAGCGGTCGACTCGGGTAAGAACTGGCTCCAGCTTGCCGCAATTATAGCACGACTATCTGCTCTGGGAAATCGCCGCCCGGTGTTGTCCGTTTTCGCCCGGCGTTGCCCGTTTTAAGGAAGGAGCCGCCGGTAACCGACGAGATACCTGGCTGGTTAGTATTCCGGGCTGAATGCTTGCCACCCACGAAGCGTTTGGTTAAATTCAGGGAGGCTTTCCAGCTTTTGCGGTGGGAGCTTCGACAGCGGTGTTGCGTCTGTTTGGCATGGGCCTGAGAAGCATCCTGATTCTGGGGCTGTGGACGGCCCTGATAGCCGCGGTAGCGGTGGCCACCTGCCGCCCCGCCGCGGCGCCTACTCCGGGTTTGCCCAGCTTGGGGGGCTCCCCCATCGGGGCCCCAGCCTCGACGCCTAATCCGCCGGCGGTTGGGATGCTGGAGACAGAGTCATCCCAGAAAGCTGGAGTCTCCGAGCCAAGGGTACCAGGCGGAGACCCCGGAAAGCCTATTCAGCCAAATCAGCCTTCAGCCGAACAACCCGACCCTCCCACGCCTCTGGACCTACCGGCTCCGGATTTGGCAGCCACTCCCACCCCCTTGCCACCACCGCTCACGTCTACCCCCACTAGGGCAGCGACGCTAGTGCCACCGCCAACTTTGATCCCAACCAGGGCGCCCCCTCCTACCGCCACACCAACGCCTTATCCCACGAATACGCCGATTCCCACAGCCACCCCACTGCCGCCGCCGACAGCTACACCTTCACCCACCGCCACACCGCTGCCACCTCCAACCCCGACGCCTACGGTCCAGCCGACCGCTACTCCCCGGCCCACGGCCACTCCGCTGCCGCCTCCAACCCCAACTCCGCTGCCTCCGCCCAGCGGCAACGGCTGCAGCGCGGGGCAGGTAGACGTGAACTCCGCTTCAGTCGAGAAGCTGGACGACATAATCCACATCGGGCCGGTAAGGGCGGCGGATATGATCCAACTCCGGCGGATCCGGCCCTTCGCATCCTTGGATGACTTGATTCGCATCAATGGTATTGGACCGAAGCGATTGGCGGATATCAAGGCTCAAGGGCTGGCCTGCGTCGGCTGATTCTAATCAGGCCTCCGGCTATCCGCATGGGTTCCTGTCGTGATGACGCCGGGCAATTCTATTGTCATTGCGAGGGCCGCAGGCCCGAAGCAATCTGAGGAGGGTAAAGGGGGGATTGCTTCGCGGAGTTTATCCTGAGCGCAGCCGAAGGGCTCGCAATGACACTGGGAAGAACCGAAAGACCGTGTCGTAATGACCCGGTTCGTAAAGATGATGCTGCTGCCGTGCTATACTTCCGACTGCAATTGTCCGGTGCATTTGCCCTGAGGATTAGCATCTCTTTCCGGCGGGAGGCGAATAGCATGAAGATAGGCATCAGTATTCCCCGCCTACCCGATTCGGCGGCCATACGCCGCTTCGTGCAGCGAGCCGAGCAGCTGGGCTTCGAGTCGGTGCTGGCTGGCGACCATGTGGTGTTGCCCACCGGCGGAACCAACCAGTACCCGTACACCGCCGACGGCTCCTTCCAGCGTCCGTCGGACGAACCGTTTCTGGAAACCATGACCCTGCTGGGTTATATGGCCGCCTGCAGCGAGACGATCAGGCTGGGTAGCACAGTGATCATCCTTCCCTACCGCAACCCGGTGGTGCAGGCGAAAATGTTCGCCTCGCTGGATGTTTTGACCGGGGGGCGCATGATTTGCGGCGTGGGCGTGGGCTGGCTGGAGGAGGAGTTCAATACTCTGGGCGTTCCCTATGCTGAAAGGGGCCCCATGAGCGACGAGTTTTTGCAGATTTTCAAGGTGTTGTGGACCGAGCCGGAGCCGGAGTTTCACGGCCGGTTCTACAACATCCAGGGAATCCAGTTCTACCCCAAGCCGGTGCAGAAGCCTCACATACCCATCTGGGTTGGCGGGCACACTCGAAGGGCCTTAAGGAGAACCGCCAAGTACGGCGATTGCTGGCACACCACCCGGCAGACTCCAGATTTTGTGGCACAGAATCTGCCCTACCTGCGGGAGCAGACGGAGAAGGCGGGGCGCGACCCGGCCAGCATTTCGATATCCCTGAAGCGCAGCCTCTTCTTCACCGACATCGGCACTCCCGAGGGAACGTCAGTCCCCACCGGCGGGCTGGTGATGGGAACCACCCAGGAGGTCATCGACGATGTTCACTACTGCCGGGAATTGGGCATAGACCAGCTAACCTACGACTTTCGAGTGGAAGGTATCGACGGCCAGATCCAGGTGATGGAGCAGCTGGCGGACCGGGTTTTGCCGGTGGCGGAAAAGCTGGGTTAGCCGATCCGCTATATGCCGAAGAAAAACTGGAACTAGAGGCCGCTCTGCCGGAAAAGCTCCTTTTTCTCTGCCAGGTGGTTGGCGGTGTGCAGCATGCCGGCCCGCTGCTCCTCGGATACCTGACGCTTTATTTCACCGGGCACTCCGGTGACGAAGGAGCTGTCCGGAATTTTAACGCCGGACAAAACTACCGAGTTGGCCGCGATCAAGCAGTGCTTGCCCAGGCTGGAGCGGTTCAGAAAGGTGCAGTTGTTCCCCAGTAAGGACCCTTCGCCGATGAAATCCCCGTGGACCACCACGCCGTGGCCGATGGTGACGTGGTGCTCGATTATCAGTCCATCACCGTGGATCACCGAGCCCTCCTGGACGTTGACGTAGTCGCCCAAGACGATCTTGTCGTCTCCATCCGCCCGAATGGTCACGCCGGGCCAAATACTGCAGTGCTCTCCGATCTCCACATCACCCACCACATAGGCGAACTCACTGACCCAGGCCGTTTCCGCCACTCTGGGAGTTTTGTCCCCGAGAGTCCTGATCAAACCGCTCCTCCTTATGAAGCCGCCCCTGCTCCGGCGGTGACGCCGAAATCCACCGCGCTCAAGACGGCTTTCGTCGATGACCGATTATATCCTATCCTGGGCGGCCGTGCTGACAAGGACGTGTCAGAATTGGCGCTGGCGAATACGCCTTAGCATGAAGATTGATGTCATTCCGAACCAGAACGCAGTGGAGGCGAGGAATCGAAGATTTTTCCGTTGCGGAGTTTTACCTGAGCCGAGCCCAAGAACTCCCTCGAATTGACCAGGCGTCTGGGTCTACAGCCATAGTACATAACCACGTCAGGGCGGCGATGGGTAACTGAGGGACACATGAAGCCGAGGTTGATGGCCAGGCAGAGCTGGAGGACAGAGTCAGATCAGCGACCCGGCCCAACTGCCCGGCGGGCGGCCATGTCCAGCTCTCGATCGATGATCGCCCGGCGCTTGTCGTACTGGCGTTTGCCGCGGCCCAGTCCCAGCTCTACCTTGGCAACGTGATTCTTGATGTAGAGGCGGAGGGCGACCAGGGTAAGCCCCTTTTGCGAAACGGCGCTGGTTAACTCGGCGATCTGGGCTCGGTGGAGCAGCAGCTTGCGGGGACGCCGCGGCTCGTGATTGTAAGTGTTGGCTGCGTCATAGGGCGCGATGTGGACATTGACCAGCCACAGCTCCCCGTTTTCCGGCCGGGCGTATCCATCGGCCAGATCCACTCGTCCGGAGCGCACCGATTTTATCTCGCTGCCGGTGAGTACCAGCCCGGCTTCGTGGCGCTCCAGGATCTCGTAGTTATGCAGCGCCCTCCGGTTCAGGGCGATGGAACGGTCACCCTTCTTCTGGGTAGCGTCTTTCTTCTTGGTTTTCCCTTTAGGCATGGCTGCGTAGCGCGGTCCTCTATCTCGGGCCTCAATCTACCGTGCCTGGACTAGTTGCCGCTGCAGAATTTCCACAGCCCGGGACAGCTGAATATCCTCGGTGGAGTCGGGCGGAGTTTCCACGATTATATCGGGGGTGATACCCTCACCCTCAATCAATGTTCCCAGGGGGGTGTACCAGCGGCCGATGGTGAAATATACGCCAGAGCCGTCGGAAAGCGGCCTCAAGGTATTGACGCTGCCCTTTCCGAAGGTGGTGACCCCGATTACCTCGGCCCGGTCATGGTCCATCAAAGCTCCGGAGAGCACCTCGCTGGCGCTGGCGCTGAACTGATTGACCAGCACCACAATGGGGATGTCCCGGGCATCGCCGCCGGAATTCACATCCCAGTCAGTACGCTGGCCTTGAGCGTTAACTTCGTAAAGAACCAGCCCGTCATCAAGGAATTGGCTGGCCACATCCACCACCGACCGGAGCAAGCCTCCCGGATTGTTGCGTAAATCCAGGACCAGTCCCGTGCCCTCGGCCGCTCTGAACTCTTTCAGCGCCTTTTCCAGCTCCTCATTAGTTTTGTCGCCAAAGCTGAAGATCCGCAGATGACCAACCCCGTCTTCCAGCATGGTCAGCCGAACGCTGTTCAGCGGAATCACGCCCCGGGTGACGGTGATGGTTAGCGGTTCCAACTGGTTCAGATGCAGCACCAGCAGATCAACTGAGGTGCCCTTTTTCCCGCGGATTTTTGACACCGCTTCCAGGAGGCTAATCTGGGCAGTGCTGCCGCCATTTATGGCCAGTATTTCGTCTCCGGGCCGGATGCCGGCCTTCTCAGCGGGGGAACCCTGCATGGGGGCGATGATCACCAACCGCCCGTCCCGCATGCTCACATGGGCGCCGATGCCCTCAAAGAAACCCTTGAAATCTTGAGATTCCACGTCATATTGCTCGGCATTCAAAAAAGAGGCGTAAGGGTCATCCAGCGCCTGGAGCAAGCCTCGCACCGAACCCGCGCTTAGCGCTTCGGCGTCCAGGGAGTCCCGGTCGATATGCTCCTCCTCCAGTAATTTCCATACCTCGGCTAAACGATCAAACTCCGGAGGAAGCTCGCCGGCCGCCCGGCTGGAGCTTCC
The DNA here is from genome assembly GCA_022561675.1 of Chloroflexota bacterium. Lineage (GTDB taxonomy): Bacteria > Chloroflexota > Dehalococcoidia > Lucifugimonadales > UBA3495 > JADFQT01. The sequence goes on along the minus strand of JADFQT010000060.1, from coordinate 5,177 downwards.
TCCGACCAGATCGCTCAATTCAGACCGGTAGGTGGTAACCAAAATCAGCGCTAGCAGGCCGATCAGAAGGAGGAAGGGAATCCAAAAAGTGCGGGATCTGGTCAAGGGAAGAGACTCCTTTTGCGGACCTGGCTGGCGCATATTCCAGGCTATTGGACCAGGCTGATTAACTGGCTATTTACACGGCCTATTTAAATTGTAACATACCTGATGCCAGCCCTCGGGAAGATGGTCACACCCCAAGCTCCGGCCGAATTGACACCTATTTGCGGCGCGGGTTAGCATGGGCCTATCCCATCATCAACGGAAGATATTAGCTTGGAAGGTAATAGCTTGGCCGGAATCGCCGCTTACGGAGCCTACGTCCCCAAGTACCGCCTGGGCGGCGAGACCCTGGGCTGGAACTCGGACCAGGAGCGAGCCGTCGCCAACTTTGATGAAGACAGCGTTACCATGGCGGTGGCCGCCGGGCGCGATTGCTTACGTGGCCTGGACCGCGGTGAGATTGACGGCCTGATCTTTGCCAGCACCACTCCTGCCTATGCCGAAAAGCAGTGTGCCGCCATTGTCGCCACCGCGCTGGATCTCCGGAGGGACCTGTTCACCGCCGACATAACCAACGTGCTGCGCGCCGGAACCGCCGGGCTCAGGTCGGCCCTGGACGCAGTGGTGTCGGGCTCGGCCCAGCGGGTGCTGGTAATCGCCTCCGACCATCGGCAGGGGGCTCCCCGGGGAGATATCGAGCGTAACTCCGGAGATGGGGCCGCGGCGCTGCTGGTCGCCAACCATGCCGTTATTGCCCAATGGGAGGGCTCCCACTCCATTACCGAGAATATGCTGGACAGCTGGCGGTCCGCCGGTGATCCTTTCGTCCAAAGCTGGGAGGAGCGATTCGCGACTGAGGAGGGGCTGGAGCGATTGGTTGGAGAAACGGTGCAAGGCTTTTTCCAGAAGCAGGCCATCGCCCCCGCCGACGTGGCCAAGGTTGCCCTCTACGCACCGGACGCCCGCCGTCATGCCCAACTGGCTCGCAAGCTGGGGTTCCATGCCGAGCAAGTGCAGGACCCGCTGTTTGGCCGGCTGGGCAACACCGGTGCCGCCTTTCCGTTAATGCTCCTGACCCAGGCCCTGGCGGATGCCGGTCCGGAACAGCTCCTTATGCTGGTCTCCTACGGCGATGGCAGCGACGTGTTGGCGTTCCGTACTACTCCTTCGGCAGGCCGGCCGCCCCAGAAAGGGTTGGGTCTGAAGGGACACCTGGAGTCCAAAAGAGTTCTTGAGAGCTATGAGCTGTACGCCCGCTGGCGGGGGGTTTGGCCCACCGACGACGCGGCGCGGCGCCCGGCGCCGGCCTCTCCCTCGGTTACCGCGCTGTGGCGCGAAGAAGAAAAGAACCTGCGCTTCCACGGTGAAAAGTGCAACAGCTGCGGGTATATTCAGTATCCTCCCCAGCGAGTCTGCGTCAACTGCCAATCGCGGGACGATGCCTCGCCGGTACCCCTGAGCGAACGGCCCGGCACGGTCTTCACCTACTCCATGGACTATATTGCCGGCACCACCGACACCCCCCTGGTGATTGCGGTGGTGGACTTCGAAGGCGGGGGTCGGGTGCTTTGCATGCTGACCGACCGGGAGGTGGATGAGGTTTCGGTGGGTATGCCGGTGGAGATGAGCTTTCGCAAGCTTCGAGTGGTCAACGGCATCCACAACTACTACTGGAAGGCGGTGCCCCGGCGGTTCTAATTTTTAACCGTCTCATGGAATTTTTGCAGAGATAATTGCAATGTCTGCTGATAAACCACAAGCCCATCAAATTGTGACAAAGTGGTTTAACAATCTAAAGCCTCAGCTCCCCAAGCGTAAGTCGAAAGGTAACGTACAGACCGATACAACATCTCGTATTGCTTTCTGCCCTTTTTGTGGAGCAGTCCTTGGTTCTTCCTTCAGTGGAGTAGGGCAATGTCTTGCGTGCCACAATGAAATCGTCCTAAGTGCTGCAATCGAAGCCGAAAGACCATCACCCGATAAAACCATCACCCCGGGGGATGGACCACAGATGAAAGGCTTCGAACAGGCGATTCTCTCTTATGCTAGGATTGGCTACTACGTAGTCCGTCAGACTCAGGACTTTGTCGAAATGCGAAAGCCGCCGAGGTTCAGTCTCCGATGGGCAGCGGCCTGGTTTATTGGCACGATTCCTTTTGCTGGTCTTGGCCTAGTCGGCTATGCCGTCTGGCATATAGCCAAGAGAGAGGCAACAGTAGTAATTTTCGTGGATAAGGATGGCCAAGCAAGGATTGAGCAAACCAATTCCTAGAGTATTCACACTACTATTATTAGTTTCCGTTCTACTGACTGGATGTACGACTTCGGTACAATCTTCTAAACCTTCTCCAACCCCGTTTCTCCATCCAGGAGACGAAGCTAGGCTTTTATTGGGAGACGTTGAAACGTTTTTTGTAGCGATTGATAAAGATGTATACGATGAATTTCGGAAAGCAGCGGACGTCAAAGATACCCTTGAAATGTTAGAACTGGTTCAGGATGACAAGCTGTTTATGGTTGACAGCAACACCAAAGTTCTGCTCATAGAACGAGGTACAACTTTTTGGACCACTACTAGTTGGAGAGTACGAGTGTTAGAGGGGTCTAGCCGGGGCAGGGCTGGGTGGGTACATAAATCTTGGATTAGTCCGTGAGAGATTAATCGGACTAACGGGAGGCGGCCATGAGGGGTATTAAAGACCGGGTGGCGATTATCGGCATGGGCTGCACCAAATTTGGGGAACGGTGGGACGCCAGCGCCGCCGATCTGATGGTGGAGGCCAGTTACGAGGCCTTCGCCGACGCCGGAATCGAGCCCAAAGACATTCAGGCCGCCTGGCTGGGCACCGTCAGCTCCTTCCGCACCGGGCAGCCGCTGGCCGAAGCGCTAAAGCTGGACTACATTCCCATTACCCGGGTGGAAAACGCCTGTGCCACCGCCACCGATGCTTTCCGCAATGCCTGCTACGCGGTGGCGGCCGGCATCTACGACATCGTGCTGGCCGTAGGGGTGGAGAAGCTGAAGGACTCCGGCTTCTCTGGGCTGGCCATCCCGGAGAGCCCGGGGTCCGATGTTAATCCGCCGACACCCCCTCCCGCCCAGTTTGCAATGGCCGCCACCCGCTATTTTCATCAGTATGAAATTCCCTACGATGAAGGGAGGCGCACCCTGGCTCGGATCGCCGTCAAGAACCACCATAACGGGACGCTGAATCCTCGAGCCCATTTCCAACGGGAGATAACCACCGAGCAGGTGGTAAACGCTCCCATGATCGCCTGGCCTCTGGGTCTGTTTGACTGCTGCGGCGTTAGCGACGGCGGAGCCGCGGCGATCATCACCACCCCGGAGATCGCCCGCAGCTTTAGGGAAGACTACATCCTGGTCAAAGCCCTGGGGTTGTCGGTTGGGGCCTTCGGTATGCTGCGCGACGACTGGGATTTCACCCATTTCCCGGAATCGGTGCGCGCCAGTCAGGCGGCCTACCAGGAGGCGGGGATTACAAATCCTCGGGAGGAGCTGGACCTGGCGATGGTCCACGACTGCTTCACCATCACCGAGCTGATTATCTATGAAGACCTGGGGTTTAGCCCGCGCGGTAACGCCAGCGATGACGTGGAGGCGGGCACTTTTGGTCTGGAAGGGGAGCTGCCGGTCAACACTGACGGTGGTCTGAAATGTTTCGGGCATCCCATCGGCGCCAGCGGCATTCGCATGATCTACGAGGTATATAAGCAGCTCCAGGGCAAGGCCGAGCAACGCCAGCTGGGCAAGGCCGACCTGGGGTTGACCCACAACCTGGGGGGAAGACCCGGCTCCTTCACCTGCTCCGTCGCCATTTTCGGGCGGGCCGGCTAATGGGAAAAGGCCACACCTCTTGGCGGCCGGTACCACATCAGCGCCCCCGGGTAAGCTCCCGGGATAAATGCCCTAAACTCCCCTCCTCAGTGCCTTGACTGGCAAGTTACGTCACTGTTATAACCCGTGAGGACCCTGGGGCGGAGGAAAGGGCAGGCGTGTTGGTCCTCATTTACCCTCCCGCGGCAAGCTGATTCCACCTACCCTCCGGCTTCGTCGCGGGACCATCAAGCCGGAACGGCCGGGCGGAACTATAAGCTACGGATCGCCGCTCCGCCTAAATCGGCTTCTTTTGGAAGAGCTAATCGATGCTTAATGGCGGATTATTGCAGGTTACCGGACGAGGCTCCAACGTCAACTTTACCATCGACGATCGGGCTCCCTTTGAAGCGGTTATCGCCGGAGTGGAAGAATGTCTGGTAAAAAACCGGCACCTGTTTTCCAAGGGGAACATCACCGTCAACGTCGGCAGACGAATCCTGGCCCGGGAGCAGTTGACTCAGATAAAGCGGGTTCTGGAGGCAGAGTCCGGTCTGACCGTGGCCCAATTCTGGTGCTCGCCGGAGATTCTGGAAGAGACTCTTTCGAATGCCGGGCCCGAACAGCCGCCGGAAGCCCTGGATAAGGACACGCCGATCAAAAGCCAAGGCCTGCCGGAAAACCAACCAGAATCGGAAATCCCACCAGATCAGTTGGGCCTGGCCCGGTCGGACCTGGACAGAAGCGAAGAGCCAGATGAGGCCAGGGATTCTCCGGGACAAACCCTCCGCTGGCCCACTCCAGGTCTTCCCGCCATTCCCAAACCGGTTTCTTCAATTCCGCCATTCGCCGAAAAAGGGGGGACGGTTGAAACGAAGGGTGAGCCGCTGCCTGCCGAGCGCTTCACCCCGTTGTCGAAAGACCCCTTCGGCCCTCTGCCCTTCGGCTATAACACCTCCTTTGCTGCTCCCGACATACCCGTTCGAGGAAGAGGTGGCTCACGACTCACGCTTGATCTGGTAGGGCAAATGGATACCGCGCTCCGGGTCTTGAACCCGGGGAGTTTCGTTACCTCGCGGGAGCAGGTGGCAATACGGGCGTTGACGAACCAACTGAAAGGCAGTGAGTTCTTTGGTGAGCCAATCGACACCGTGGGACCCGGCGGAGTGGTCTCGCGCACCGTTCAGTTAGCTCGTGATCTGTTCTCGCCCATTGGTCCCGGCCAGTTCGTCGAGGGGCTTGCTCGTGAGCACCTACCAGGTGTGGCAAGCGTGATCCCCGAGGCGGAGGGGCGTAT
>JADFQT010000290.1 GCA_022561675.1 Chloroflexota bacterium | reverse complement strand
AACTCCTCTGGCACCACCAAAGTTATCCCAGTTTGTATCTGCCCTCTAGTACAGAAACTCGGTGCAATAATCAAAGTCAAGAAAAGGACAGCTTTCACGGTAACTGTTCAGACTTGATGGGACAAGAGCTACCGGCGGCATACCAGGGGGAGATTGAGACCCCTCGTATGCAACAGCTCCGTCCAGCCATGCCAGCGTTTTTCCGGCGGCTTTGGTCCAATTCGCCTCATCACGTCTTAACAGCTACTAAATGCGTAATATTATTGACAAACTGACCTAATTTTGTTAAACTTAATAATTACTATCATTGGAGGCTAGGTCGAATGACTCAACCGGCGCCCATTACTGATCCGCCCGTTACTGAATCAGTAGAAGAGCAGGCGGAGCCCCAATGTTGCCATCATTGGGCGATCCAACCCGCTACCGGCCCGGTCAGCTCCGGGGTGTGCCAGGTCTGCGGTGAAGTCCGGGAGTTTAAAAACTACGTTGAGGCTTCCACCTGGGGAGACGATAAAGGCGCCTCTCGTACCAAAAAAGCGGTGAAGGAAACTGTGGCCGCAAGCTCGGAAGACGGGGGGGAAGAGTAGCCCGTTAAGCGAGGGCTCGCGCTTTTGCAGCTCTGAGCGGGTGTTTAAAAACCCAATGTCTCCCCTTGCTAAGGGGGAGATTTAGGGAGGGGCCCCAACCAGAAAAAATTACACGGCGATTATCCCCGCAACCCGGGGGTTGCGGGGTGTTTTTTGTCTGCCGCCTTAGGCGCCTAAGTCCTTCGGCCCGGCGACCGTTGGTTTTCTGTTTGGTTGTATTACCGTGCAACGCCCTCCTACGGAATGGGCGAAAATCTCCTTGCCATGCCCGCATTTTTATAATATGTTTGGTCCCCGAAGGAAAACAGTCTACAGAGGAGAGGCGTCCTGCCTGTGTTCACCCACCTGCACGTCCATACCGAGTACAGCATGTTGGACGGCATTAGCCGGATTCCTGAGATGGTGGCTCAGACCAAAAGCCTGGGAATGGACGCCCTGGCGATTACCGACCACGGCTCTCTCTACGGCGTGGTGGACTTTTACTCCGAGTGCAAACAGGCCGGGATAAAGCCCATTATCGGCTGCGAGGTCTACGTCGCTCACGGCAGCCGGCGGGACAAAACCAGCTCCGAGCGCAGCCCCCACCACCTGGTGCTGCTGGCCAGGGACAATACCGGCTACCAGAACCTGATGCAGCTGGTTACCCAGGCCCACCTGGAAGGGTTCCATTACCGGCCCCGCATCGATAAAGAGCTGCTGGCGGAACGCAGTCAAGGGCTTATCTGCCTTTCCAGCTGCCCCTCCGCAGAGGTTCCCCGATTGCTTGCCGACGGTGACTTGGCCGGCGCCAAGCAGGCCGCCCTCTGGTACAAAGGGTTGTTCGGCGATGGCTATTTTCTGGAGCTACAGGCCCATCAGCATGTCCCTCAGCTGGACCAGATCAACCAGGGCTTGGTATCCATGAGCCGGGAATTGGACCTCCCTTTGGTGGTTACCAACGACTCCCACTACGTAATGCAGGAACACGCACCCTTCCAAGATATCTACATCTGCATTCAGACCAACACCACCGTCAACGATGAGAAGCGGCTGCGGATGGAGGACGATTCTTACTACATCAAGAGTCCGGAGGAGATGGCCGGACTGTTCCCGGAGCATCCGGAAGCCCTGGAGAACACCCAGCGCATCGCCGATATGTGTGAGGTGGAGTTGGGATTTGGCCAAACCCATCTGCCGAAATACGTTACTCCCAATGATGTGGATGCGGATGAGTACCTGACCCAGCTTTGCTGGGAGGGCTTCCAGCGCCGCTATCATAGACCCGGGTCCGAGGGGCCCACGCCCGAGGCGGAGCAACGACTCAAGTATGAATTGGAGGTGATTCGATACACCCAATTCGCCAACTATTTTTTGGTGGTTTGGGACATCATGGATTTCGTCAGGCGGCGGGGCATCCTGTCCGCTGTCAGAGGCAGCGCCGCCGGCAGCGTGGCGCTTTATTGCCTGGAAATAACCGATATCGACCCCATGGAGTATGGGCTGGTCTTTGAACGTTTCCTCAACATGGAACGGAAGGAGATGCCCGATATCGACATGGATTTCCAGGACGACCGCCGCGACGAGGTGCTCCACTATGTGATAGAACGCTACGGAAGCGATCGGGTTGCGCAGATAATTTCCTTCGGCACCATGGGGGCCAAAGCCGTTTTACGGGATGTTGGCCGGGGGTTGGGTATGGGCTACGGTGAGGTCGACCGCATCGCCCGCATGGTGCCTTTTAAATCTCGCACTCTGGAGGATGCCCTTCAGGCCAACCCGGAGTTCCAGCAGGCGTATGACAGCGAAGAGGCGGTCAAGAAGCTGGTGGACAACGCTCAGGGGCTGGAAGGTATCGTCCATCACGTAAGCACCCACGCCGCCGGGGTCCTGATCGCCGATGAACCCTTGATCGGGACGGTACCGCTGCAGCGACCGACCCGGGGCGACGAAGATAGCCCGGTTATGATGACCCAATATTCCATGGGCCCGGTGGCCAAGCTTGGCCTGCTCAAGATGGATTTTCTGGGACTGACCAACCTTTCTATCCTGGATCGGGCCGTCAAACTTCTAGACCAGAATCAGGGCATCAAAATAGATCTGAACCGCCTGCCGCTGGATGATCAAGCAACCTTTGACCTGCTCTCTTCCGGCAAAACCACCGACCTGTTCCAATTGGAAAGCGCCGGGATGCAGCGCAACATCAAG
>JADFQT010000059.1 GCA_022561675.1 Chloroflexota bacterium | reverse complement strand
GCCTTCTTCGCCCGAGCCGCCGCTCCGGCCTTGCTGCTTATCTTGGCTTCCTCAATTTCTCTGGCCTTTCTCTCCTTCGGCGAAGAGCGATAGTCGCATTTCCTATACCAAAGCGAAGATGGGACTGCCCCGGGTGCCTTGCCACGCTTCCATGCCCCAGAGTAGTATGGGCCATTAGCCAGCAAGGCCGAATCCCTGACGCTGGTTGGGCTTGCGCCGGTAGTAGCTCGGAATTGCTTTAGTGAGGAGTGGTGCGATGCACCATTGGCGGGTAGGGGGAACCATCTCGGTCGGGTGGCCCCAATTCCAGCGGCCGGAGCGGAGCTATGAAATCGTCGAGCTGGAGCTGCTGGGCAGGGTTTTCCGGGCCCGAGTAACCGATGGCGAGAAGCAGGGTGGGTTTCTGGTGATCCTTGACTGTCCCGATCCGGTGCTGGAGCAGTTGGCGGAACTGGCGACTCAGATAGTCCGGTTCCAGGTGATCGTTTCCAGCCTGCTGAGCAGCATCGATGGGCAGACACTGCGGAGTTTTGACTATGAGTGGTACCCGACCCCGGAATACGCTGACCGGCCCAGCCTGCTCTCCCGCACCCTGGCGAACTTGCTAGAAGGCATGCAGGGTGGAGGTAATTGAGCGGAGGTAATTGAGAGGGCGGCAATCGATAGTCCCGTTTTTTTAGGGTCCACCGTAGACGTGACAGCAAACACGGGTTATTATTATCGCCGGCGGCAGCCGGGCTCCTGCGTATACTTGGCGAACTGTCTCTGGAGCAGCCGCTACTAGCACAATGATGGCCCTTGGCCGTAACTAGGAGGAAGTGTATGAAGATAGTTAAGAAGGACAGTGTCCCCAAGGAAGCCGCGCCGATGACCGGGGGCCTGATGACCGGAACCCAGGTGTACCGTCAGGGAATTCTTCAGGGCGACGACAGCAATAACTTCAACTTCGGAATTGTCAGCTTCGACGCCGGCTCCCGCAACAAGTTCCACAAACACAGCGGCGACCAGATTCTAATCATTACCGAAGGCACCGGCAAGGTGGCGACGGACAATGAAATGGTGACCGTGAGCCAGGGCGACGTGATTCTGATTCCCGCTGGAGAGAATCACTGGCACGGCGCTCCCGACGATACCTCGATGGCGCACATCACGGTGACGGTTAAGGGCAGTCAGACGGAGCAGACCGAGGCTTAAATATCCCAACCTGGCACGCTTTACCTGTGTCGGTAGAAACAGAAGCCCCGGAACCTTACAAAAGGTTCCGGGGCTTCTGCATCCAGCCGCTAATCCTCCTTGGCATTCACGATGGTGGGTTAATCTCGTGGGTTAAACTCCGGGCTGCTTCAATGCTTCCGCCAATAGGCGAATCGTTTCCTCTAACGACCTCTCCCGATCCCTGGCCTCAGGTGTCTCCTCTCCCAGCGGGGTGTCTCCCACCAGGCGGTACATATCCGCCACTCCTTCTAGAATATGCGGGGTCATTCCCAGCTGGCCGAAGGTTGCTTCTATCTCCTCCATCTCGCTGACCCAGCGGCGCGACTTGGCGGGCATCCCCGGAATGCCGCGCTCCATTCTCTGATAAACCGCCCCCTGGCCGGATTGAAATTCCTCCTGCAGGGGTTGGAAAAGGCCCATAAGCTCGGCGGCCATCAGCAGTTCGGTGTGCAGGGCCGCAGTTCCTTTGGTCATGGCTGCGTAGCACATCTTGATGCCGGAAGCCTGGCCGATGTTTGGCCCGATGTTTCTCACGTCCAGACCGAACCCGGCCATCTCCTCAAACTCGGTCGCGCGCGCTCCCGAAGTGTAGAACCGGGGGCTGCTGCCGTTGCGGGGAGGGCTGCCGATGATGGATACGTCCACGAAGCGTCCGCCGGCGTCGGAGATAATCGGCTCCATCTCGATGGCCTTGCTGGGAGCAATGGCGTTGCATTCGGCGAACAAAATGTCGCGCCGGGTGGCCCGAATCGCGTCCGCTACCTGACGGCAGACCTGCGGCGCTACTTCGGATACGGTTATTGACATAACCAGGTCCGACTGCTGTATCAGGTCGTTCATGTCGGGCACATCGGCAATGCCGGCCTGCTGGGAGAGAGCCCTGGTTCGTTCGCTGCGGCCGGTCAAACAGGTGACAACTCTCAGTTCGTGCTCCCGCAGCAGCCGGCCTACCGCGTGCCCCATGTCTCCCGGGCTCAATATCGCCACGGTGTTGATAGCCATCCAGAAAACTCCTCAAATCATATTAAGATCAATTATCCGCCGATAGCGGGATTTTAGAAAGGCTAACGGGGATGCGAATTTTGATGTCCTTCGTCCGCTTCATCATGGGTATGAGGAGAGCCTTGTTGAGCCCCCCTGGTGGTCGTGATTACCAGGGCTATGATTATCCAGGTTCAGTTTCTTCTTGGGTTCTGGGCATGGGAATCATCAGCAGAATCAGGGTCGCTAACGCAAAAAGCCCGGCGGTGTAGTAGAAGATGTAGTCCAGGTTGGCCTCGTACAGAGCACCGGCGATCAACGGAGAGGCTGCGCTGAGGACGAAGCGGGAGAAGGAGAGCGCCCCCAGGGTGGTAGCAGCGACTCCTTCCCCGACTATGTCCAGGGCCGCGGCGGTCAGGATAGGTTGGTCGCTGAACAAGAAAGTTCCCAGCAGCGCCAATATGACGATAAGACCGATTCCATGACCGTAAGGCACTAGGAGGATGGTCAGGATGGACAACAGCAACATTCCCGGTACCAAAACCATTTTTCTGCCGATTCGGTCTGAAAGGTAGCCCATGACGGGAGTGAAGAGAATGCCCACCATAGTAAGCAGGGCGATGTGGATGCCTCGGGACTGTGCGCTCAGGCTCAGCTCATCGGTAAGATACAAGGGCAAAAAGGTCAAAAAGCTAATGAAAGCCATGCCCCGCAGACCCGCAACTAACATTATCGCCCAAAGTTTGGGAATCCGGAGCACTCGCTTGGTCTCGGCAATCTGGGCCTCCAAGTCGACCTTGTTTTGTTGGCCATCGTCACTGCGGCCAATGTCGCGGAAGGCCCAGAACACCAGGAACGCCAGAAACAGGGGTATTACGGCGTAAATCTTGATTATCCCCTGCCAGGCGAAAGTCGCCAGCAGAAAGCCGGTTAGCAGAGGCCCGGCCACGTCCCCGACGTTACCACCGACGCCGTGGAAGGAAAGGGCAGAGCCGCGGCGATGGGAAAAGTGATGCGACAGGGCGGCAATGGCTGGAAGATGCCAAATTGAAGACGACATGGCTACGACACCCATGCCCAGCAACAAAACCGGGTAGATGAGTGAAAAACCCATTATCAGCCACCCCAAACCGAAGAGGGCCATGCAGGCGGCCAGCACCAATCCCCAATGATGGCGCAGCATGTCGGTAACCACCCCGCCGGGCAGCGAAACCAATCCAGACACGACCTCTCTGGCCGAGTTGATAGCGCCGATCTGCACTGCGGTGAGAGCAAAGGTCTCTCTCACTTCGGGGAGCATAACGATGAAGCTCTGGGTAAACCAGTGGAAAACTCCGTGGCCGCTGGTTAATCCTCCCAGGATAAACGCGGCGCCCCGGCGTATTCCCTGGTGCTCTGCTACATTCTCTAGGTGAGGGTGATGATGGGTGTGAGCCATAAGCAGTACCTCTTAAATTGGCCCCGGCCGGCGAGCCCAAGCTTGATACCCGGTCCCAGGACTGTATGCCATCGCCGAAGCGAAGTGTCATTATTCGGATAAATCATCTGGCAAAACCTTGGTGGGCTGTCCGGGGTAGGCGCGAAAACCAGCCTGGTAGGGGAAGTCGATGGTTTCAATCGGTGGGTTCAGTCGTTGGATTCAAAGGAGGGAGGTCCAATTCCAACGACCAGTCACGCCTATTTCAAACTCCACAGGTGCCGGAAGCGCACCGCGATGAACAGCGTTACTGCCACGGCGGCCAATCCTGCCACAACCACGGCTCTCTGGGGACCCAGGAGTGCGGTACCAAACATGAAACCCAGCAGCACGCTGCCTACCGGCTGGAATCCGTGGTCCATGTTGTAGATGCTGAGAACCCGTCCCCTGAGCGCATCCGGCACCCGGGACTGAATCAGGGCGTTGTTGGCCAGCCGGAATCCGGTGTTGAAGAAACCCAGGACTCCGATGATCACCAGCGAAAGGATCAAGTGGGAGGACATCCCAAAGAAAATCAACACTACCGTAACCAAAATGATGGAGCCCATGTTGAGCTTGCCCCGCCACTGGAAATTCCCCAGCGAGGCGACGGTGAAGGTCGCTACCAGAGCCCCCAGGCCCATGCTGGCGCCCAGCAGTCCCAACTCCCGCAATCCACCACCAAGAACGTCGGTGGCAAAGACGATCAGCAAATTCTGGGTTGAATGGATGAATAGGGAAGGGATGAAGACCAGGATAATCAAGAGTAAAAGAGTGGTGTCGCTGCGTATGTGCCCGATGCCCTCGGTGAAGTTTCGCCTGACGGTTGTTCGTTCTGCGATGCTTCCTCGGTAGGGTGTTTTCAAGGGCAGGATGATCAAGAATACCGCCACATAGGCGGCGCTTTGGATGAAGAAATTACCCGCCACACCCCAGGGAAGGGCTATCAGACCTACGCTAATCAGGGGAGCAACGCTCTGCATGACACTGTTGGCCGAGTTGTTCAGCGCTACCGCGTTGGTGATGTCCTCAGGCGGAACCGTGTTGACGATCATCGCCTGTCTTACCGGCTGGCTCAGGGCGGCATCCAGGCCCAGCAGAAAGGTGAAGAGCAGCGGGTGCCAGACCGGTATCTGCTCCGGATGCAAGTACACATCCAGACCGAAGAAGAAAGCTGTCACCACCAGCCCTAGCTGGGCCGCCAGGAACAGCTTTTTCCGGTCCAGCCGGTCTATGGCCACTCCGGCCAGTGGGCCCACCAGCAGAATCGGCAGGGCACGAATTCCCAGGACAGTGCCGACCCAAATCGTCGAGTTGGTTGCGTCCCACACCAACCACCCCATGGCGATTTGCTGGACCTGATTGCCGGCGCTAATGAAGGCGCTGCTTACCCAGAGGTATCGAAAGTTGACGTTGCGGAGGGCGGAGAAGGTTCGAAATCGGGGAGGCCGTTGCTCTCTGGCGGTTTCAATTTCGGTATCGGCCATGGTTTAGTAGCGGACTACCGGCATTAGGATGAGGCTGCCGAGGTGGGAATCATAGCGGTATTTTAAGCCCATTGGTGATCCCAATCAAGGGAAAAGGCTAAGGGTTGCGTCAGCCTGAGCCCATATAGACGCCAACCAAGAACGTGCCCCCTTTCTCGCCGGGTCGATTCCGGGCTTAGAAGCCGTGCGGCCGACCCCTGGCCAGGGCCAGTTCTAGAAAATCCCCTGGGTAAATCCTATTCTGTACATCCAGTACACACCGAACAGGATGCTTAGCACGCCTACTCCCGGTTGGATGAACTGATTCAGGTTGGGGAGGCGGTTAGCGGAAAAAATAATGGGCATGCTGATCAATATAGTCATGAATCCCATGCTAAGCACAGAGCCCAGCCCAAAAACCGCGATGTAGGTCAGCCCGGCCAGGGGTGATTCGATGTAAGTCAGCACCACCAGAGTAAGCGCCGCGCTTCCCGCCAGGCCGTGCACAGTTCCAACAAAAAAGGATTTTTTCCTAAGGAAGGGCTTTCCCACCGCTCTGAGTACATGATGAACTGGGGAGTGATCCGGATCGGTTTGGTGGGAGTGGAAATGCCGGTGCGCGTCGAGCTCATGATCGTGCTCATGCTGGTGGATTTTCTGCTTCCGATAGTTGTAGATAACCTGTGCTCCCAGTCCGACCAGCATTATTCCGACCGCAAACTCAAAAAATCGGGCCAGGCCATCCGGGATAGTCAGCCTCAGCGCGATGATGATTATGCCTACGAGGAATAAGGTAGTGGTATGCCCCAGACCCCAGGATATACCTACCCAGAAGGCCCGGAGGGGATTGCGGTATTCGTTGACGATCGTAGAGACCGCCACCACGTGATCCGGCTCAATGGAATGTTTGAGCCCCAAGACCAACCCCAATACCAGAGCCAGCCACAAGCCATAATCTGCCAGCTGCTGTTCCATGGAATACTCCCCGCTCCCTAAACTTTTGGGTTGATGGGATTACCCTTTCGCTGGTTGGCCCTGGCACGTCGAGCAAACCCCGGTGATGGTGAAATGCTCCAGGTCCGGCTCGAAGTTGAACTCCTGCATCAGGGTGTGCCGAAATTGCTCCAGGTAGTGGGGGCTCAGATTGAAGGCGCCGCTGCAAATCTGGCACACCATGTGATGGTGCCTGCCCTCCGGGTCGGTTAGCTCGTAGTGCAGCCGGTCGCCAATGGCTACCTCGGTAACCACATTTAGCTTCTTGAGTAGATGCAGTGTCCGATAAACGGTGGCGATGTCCATGTAGGGGTAAGCTTCCTTGGCCAGGCGGAACACCTGGTCTACCCCCATGTGTCCACCGCTCTCGGCGACGACGGAAAGAATCAAGAGCCTTTGGGGTGTGAGCCGGTACCCCTGCTCGCGGAGACTTTCCACGGCTCGTTCATGAACCTGACGAGTAGCCTGGTTGGAACTGGACATGCAACCACCAGTTATTGCGACTCCTTGCAACCGCTAATTATGGCACAAGACAGTCGTTTGTCAAGACATTTGTTGGCAATAAAATAGCTTCGGCGGCAGTTGGATTTGCTGTCCGCCACGGGATTCCGCCGGCGGTACTCTGTGTTAAAATATAGATGAAGCCGAGGTTCTGGCTCCATTTGGGTACCAATGATAAGAAATGGGGGGTGGGTAAGATGTATCAAAACAACACCACGGGTCTGTTGATTATGGGCCTTCTGGTTGGAGCAGCGGTCGGGGTTGCCGCGGGGTTCCTGCTGGCTCCCCAGGCCGGCAACAAGACGCGGGAAATTCTTAGGCAGGGAATCGTCACCGGCGCCGATCGCATTCGGGAACTCCGCCGTGGCATCGAAACCGAAACCCAGGAAGCCCAAACCGAGGAAACCAAGGCAGATTAGGCCCCAAGCTGGGGTGACGGCAATGGGGCCCTTTCCCATGAGACACCTTCCCGGGGAGCCTAATCCCCTTCTCAGGGCTTTAGTTCCGGCTTCAAGCCGCACATGAACGATATTTCTGCGCCCCGGCGGCTGGCCGAGGTCATTGAGGCCGCTTCCAGCGTCTTTCGGGCGCAATGCTATCGGCTCTACGAAGCCCCGGCTCTGGGCTCCCTGGTCACGGCGGGAGCGCCGGCGGTTTATGGAGTGGTCTGCCGGGTTTCGACCGAACCCTTGGATCCCAGCCGGCCGGTATTGGCCAGGGGAGAATCGGCCCAGAGCGAAGAGCAGATCTATCAAGACAATCCCCAGATCGCCCGGTTGTTGACCTCCCGGTTCGAGGCGTTGATCGTGGGGCACCAGTTGGAAACCGGCATCAGCCATCACTTGCCGCCGCTGCCGCCCCGGGTGCATTCCTTCGTAAAGGAGTGCTCGCCCGATGAGATCACGGATTTCAGCGGCGGCCTGGACTTTATCCATCTTTTGGTCGGCGCCGGTCCGGCTGCCAGCGAAGAGGTAGTTCGCGCCTGCATGAGCCGCTTGATTGAAGCCCATTCTGACGTACCCGATTTTCGAGTCCAGATTGGAAAGGCGCTGGCCAAAGAGCTTGCCGGAGATGTTCCCCAGCTTACCGCTATCCTGAGAGGGTTGGCCCGATGACCAACGGCCCGGTGACCAAGGGACTTGATTCGGATTTTTCGCTGCCGGAGGAAAAACCTCTGGGCCTGGTAGTGGGTGGTTCTTTATCGCATGGGGTGGAAGTCCGGCTGGATACCGGCGGGCGAACATCGGTGGAGGACCTAAAAGCGGGTAGTTTCGTCACCATTCGAGGCGCCAAGCACCGGTTCTTTGGCGTGGTAACCGACCTGACCTTGAACAGCTCCGATCCCCGGCTCAAACACCAGCCGCCCTCGGTGGATGACCCTTTTACCGCCGAGGTGGTTTCCGGATCGGTCGCCTATGGAACCGCATCCGTGCTGCCGCACTTGACCATGCCCCTGGTCTTGGACGGCTCCGATAAGTCTTCGGTGGCGGAAGCTCCAGTGGCCGCCAAGACCATTCCGTCCCATTTCTCGCCGGCCTACCCGGCATCGAAACAGGATGTGGAGATGGTCTTCGGGCGGGAGGATGAGCAGCATTTCTGGGTCGGGACTCCCCTGGACATGGATGCCAAGGTCTGCCTGAACCTGGAAGAGCTGGTGAAGCGGTCCATTGGCGTGTTCGGCAAAAGCGGCACCGGCAAGACCTTCCTGACCCGGCTGCTCCTGGTGGGCATCCTTCAGGGCAACCAGGCGTCTTCCTTGATTTTCGACATGCACAGCGAATACGGCTGGGGGGGTCAGGACACCGACCGAAACACCACGGTGAAGGGGTTGAAGCAGCTTTTCCCCGCCCGGGTGGCTACCTTCACCTTGGACGAGGAACAGGCCCGGCGGCGGGGTGTCTCGACCGATGAAGTGGTGCGTATCGGCTATGGGGAAATCGAGCCGGAGGACGTGCAGTTGCTGCGGGAAACCTTGAACCTGTCCGAGGTTGCCGCGGACGCAGCTTACAACTTGCAACAGAAATTCGGGCAAAGGAATTGGCTGGCCAGCTTTCTGTCCCTTGACGGAGGCACCCAGCTGAACGAATTGGCCGGCGAGTTAGGCGTGAATTCTGCGGCATTGGGTGCCCTGCACAACCGGCTGCGGCGCATCCAGCGTTACCGGTTCCTGGAGGAGCGGAGTCAGTCCGGCGCAGCGGATGACGTCACGGAAAAGATTATTCAGCACCTGGAGCGAGGCAATCACGTGGTGCTGGAGTTCGGGGGATACGGAAATGACCTGACCGCCTACATTCTGGTCAGCAATCTGCTTTCTCGCCGGATTCACGAACGGTATGTAGCCCTGACCGACGCGGCCGAAGGCAATCGGGGCAAGAAGCCGCGGCCGCTGGTGATCGTCATAGAAGAGGCCCACAAGTTTCTCCATCCGGGCGTGGCATCCCAGACCATCTTTGGGATTATCGCCAGGGAGCTTCGCAAGTACAGCGTTACCCTGATGGTGATCGACCAGAGGCCCAGCGCTATCGATCAGGAAGTCATGAGCCAACTGGGTACCCGTTTAGTCTGCCTGCTGGATAACGACCGGGATGTGGAAGCGGCGCTTTCCGGAGCCCCCGGCAGCCGCCAGCTGAAAGAAGTGCTCTCCCGCCTGGAGCCCAAACAGCAGGCCTTGCTCTTTGGACATGCGCTGCCCATGCCTGTGGTGGTCCACACCCGGAGCTATGATGAGGACTTCTATGCCCAGATCTACCAGAAACCTGCCGTTGGAGACGGTCACCAAGCTGGCGAACCTCCCGGCGAAACTCCACGGGAACGTTTGGAAAGACAGATTAACGAGCTCTTTTAGTTCAGCCTCGTAGCGCATAAGTTTTAGGTAGCCGTTCGCGGTGAGCTCGTCGAACCATGAACGACTACCGATCGGGATCGAATCCCAACCCGTTCGCCCCGAGAACCTATTCCTAAACCACCCATGTCATTCCGAAGCAGCGAAGCGACTGAGGAATCTAAATCCTGGCCCTGTAAAACTTTATGAGCCAATAGGGCAGTTACAACATGGCCAATTTCCTCAGGCCGTGTCCCCAGGGAGTTTAGACCACTCGCTTCGCTCTGGGTGACATTTTAAGATAGTTACTGAGCCCGTTGAAGGGTGGCCACTCCAGTCTGGTATTCTTTAACCCACCCTCTGAGATAATTCCTAAGCGGTTCCACTATTACGATTTCCCAAATGCGCATTATTGAAAACAGTCAGGAAATGGCTCAGGCCTGCCGCGAGGCTTGCCGCCCCCTCGGCTTGGTCCCCACCATGGGCGCCCTCCACGAGGGACACCTGACCCTGGTACGCCGGGCCAGGCAGGAAAACCAACGGCTGGCGGTGAGCATCTTCGTCAACCCGACCCAGTTCAGCCAGGGCGAGGACCTGTCCAGGTATCCCCGGGATTTGGAGCGGGACCTGGCGTTGCTTCGCCAGGAAGGCGTTGACCTGGTTTACGCCCCTTCCTCGAAGGAGATTTACCCGCCGGGATTCGACACCTGGGTGGACCCCGGCGCTTTGGCGGACAGACTGGAGGGAGCGGCTCGACCGGGGCACTTCCGGGGCGTGGCCACTGTGGTGACCAAGCTGTTCAACCTGGTGCGCCCGGACCGGGCCTACTTTGGCCAGAAGGACGGGCAGCAGGTCTTGGTGATCCAACGTCTGGTGCTGGACCTGAACCTGGGGGTGGAAGTTGTCGTGGTGCCCACGGTGCGCGAGCCCGACGGTTTGGCTCTGAGCACCCGAAATTCTTACCTTACGCCGGAGCAGCGGAAGGCCGCTCCAGTTATCTTTCGGGCCCTGAGTCAGGCCCTAGTATTGCACCGTCACGGGATGGCCGGAGGGGAGGAACTGCGGTCGGTGGTTCGTCGGATCCTGGAACTGGAACCGTTGGTGGAGCAAATTGAATACGTCAGCCTGGCGGACTGCGGCACGCTGGAGGAGCTGGATGTAATAGCGGGCCGCGCAATGCTTTCCGTGGCAGTAAGGCTGGGGCAAACGAGACTGATCGACAACCTGATTCTGTATTAGAGCCCTAAGCATCGGGACGGGAGCCCCGACGATT
>JADFQT010000289.1 GCA_022561675.1 Chloroflexota bacterium | reverse complement strand
AAAACGACCCTTGTCATTGCGAAGGAGAGAAGCGACTGAGGAATCTAAATCCTGTGCCGGAAAATCTCATGAATCAGTATTACAGTTATGCCATAGCCAATGCCGTCAGGGCCATCTTCTCAGGGACTTTAGACCCCTCGCTCCGCTCGGGGTGACATATCGAGACAATTACTGAGCTGGGGTAGCGGCAGTCGGCCGGTCTGGCTAGATCAGGCGCAGGAAGCGGCGTTTACCCACCTTGATCACATCCCCGGACTGAATCGCCAGGCCGGGAGAATCACCGGGAGAATCAGAGGAAAAAGTGTAGGATTCGCCGGAGGTCCGTACCAGCTCCACGGCCCGTTGGCTGATTAACCGTTTGGCTGCGGCGTTGCTGGAGGCCAGCCCCGTCGACACCAGCAGCCGGCTCAGTTGCGGCAGGCTGCCATCCCCAAGTTGGTCCAGAGAGAATTCTGGGATCTCCTCCGGTAGGTCCCGACCTTGCACCACCCGTTCGAAGTTGTCCCGGGCGCCGTCGGCAGCCTGCTGGCCGTGGAAAGCGGCGGTGATCTGGTTGGCCAGGTCCTTCTTGGCATCCATGGGATTGGTAGTTTGAGAGGACAGATCCCGCGCCAACTCCTCCAACTGTTTTTGGGGAGCGTCGGTGAGCAACTCGAAGTAAGGGATGATCTGCTCGTCGGGAATGGACATGAGCTTGCCGAACATGTCGTCGGGCGGCTCTTCCACCCCCACATAGTTGTCCAAACTCTTGCTCATCTTTTGCACGCCGTCGGTGCCTACCAGGATGGGCATCAAGAAACACTGCTGGCGCTTTTGCCCCATCATTCCCTGCAGCTCCCGACCCACCAGCAGGTTGAACATCTGATCGGTGCCGCCGAACTCCACGTCGGATTCAATCATTACCGAGTCGTAGGCCTGCAGCAGGGGGTATAGCAGCTCGGTAATGGCGATGGGGCGGTGCTCTTGGAACCGCTTGGCGAAGTCGTCCCTCTCCAGGAACTGGGCTACCGTGAATCGGCTGGTCAGCGGAATCACGTCGGCCAGGGTGAACTTGCCGAACCACTCGCTCTGCCACATCACCTGGGTGCGTTGCTGGTCCACAACCGTGAAAAACTGGCGCAGGTAGGACTCGGCGTTGGCGGTCACCTCTTCGTGGGTCAGCATGGGCCGGGTGGCAGACTGCCCGCTGGGGTCGCCGATCTGGGCGGTCCAGTCGCCGACAATAAGAATCACCTGGTGCCCCAATTCTTGCAGTTGGCGCAGCTTGCGAAGGCCGACCACGTGCCCCAGGTGAATGTCGGGCCGGCTGGGGTCGAAACCCATCTTCAGTCTTAGAGACTTCCCGGATTTTAGCAGCTCAATGAATTCCTCGCGGGAGATGATCTCCTTCACTCCGCGCTGGGTAATCTGGGCAATAGTTGCGTCGCTAAGCAATGGCCGGTCCTCCCTCGTGGGCCAGCGCCAATCGGGCATCGGCCACGTCGCGGCTCACCTGCGCGACCAGGGCGGGAATATCGGCAAAGGCCTCCTGGTCCCGTAGCTTTCTCACAAACTCCACGGTTATCTTCTGGCCGTAGAGGTCGCCGCTGTAGTCGATGACATATGCTTCCACCACCCGTTGGGTCAACCCAAAGGTCGGCCGGACGCCGATGCTGGTGGCGGAGGGATGGCGTACCCCGTTGATTATCGTCCAACTGGCGTATATGCCGTCGGCCGGCAGCAGGATGTCTTCCGGCAGCGACAGGTTGGCGGTAGGAAATCCTAATTCCCGGCCCTGCCGGTTGCCGACGACAACGGTCCCGGAAAGAGAGAACTGGCGACCGAGCAGGCTGGCCACTTCGCTAACCGCCCCGTGGCTAATGGCATCACGAATCCGCCTGCTCTTGATGGGAACGCCATCGACCACCAAGGGCTCCACGCCCTCCACCCAAAAACCCATCTGGCCCCCTACCTCTTTGAGGAACGTGGCATCGCCCTGCCGGTCCCGGCCCAGCGCGAAGTCTGGCCCTACCACCAATCCCTTGATGTTAAGGTGCTCAACCAGGGCGGCCGCGAAGTCATGGGCGCTAACCGAGGCCAATTGCAGGCTGAATTCCAGCGGGACCACCAGTTTCACGCCCTGGCCCTGGATCAGCCGTATCTTTTGGGCCGGAGTGGTCAGGTATTGGACATGAAAGTTTGGCCTGAGTATGGAGGCGGGATGGTTGGTGAAAGTGATGACTGTGGGCAGGTACTGGGAACCGGCCAGTGCCACCAGGCGCCGCAGCAGATGGCAGTGGCCCAAGTGAACCCCGTCGAAGACGCCAATGGTCAAGACGGTGTCCTGCTCGGGGGTAGCGTCGGCCAGCCGCTGGCGGAAGTCCATGTTTATCCCAAACCTGCCCGGATATGTTGCCCGGGTATTTTAGGAGTATTGTATCTCCAAATGCCCCGGTGGTCGAATACCTGGCGAAGACGAATTAGCGGATTTGAACCTCCGGGCCTCAATAGCTGGGGTTGAGCAGGAAGCCGTGATGGGAGCATGGTCCCATGTAAGGGTCAATCAAATTGAGCCACTATGGAGTTAGGACGGGGGAGCTAAGAGTCCATCTCAAACCAGCCCATGTCATTCCTAAGGGCTCGGGGTGACATTTTAAGATAGTTATTAAGGAGTTATACCAATTCTGGATAAAGATCGCATGAGGCGAGTAGGAGGAAGGTTTAAAGAGTGGGGGTAAAGTGAAGCGAAGTTAGCCAATAGGTGAGGGATGAAGGGATGGGAAGAGGAGTGAAAGTCGAC
>JADFQT010000058.1 GCA_022561675.1 Chloroflexota bacterium | reverse complement strand
ATTCTCCTTTGGGACGGGGAGGGGCAATTCGCCAGGGGTTTTCCCAGGTCCCGGCAGAGACCGAGTCGGTCATGGTGCTCAACGGCGACGTAATCACCTCTGAGAATCCGGAGAAGCTGCTCGCGGCGTTCCGGCAGAGGCAGGCGGCGGACTCCAGCCACCTGGCCAGCATCATGGTGGTACCCATGGTCAGCCCTTACGGATTGGTGGACCTGAACTCGGAAGACGACGTGGTGGGGTTTAGAGAAAAGGTGGAGATGGCGCACTGGATCAACGCGGGGATTTACGTCTTCGACCGGCGCATTGCCGCCCAGCTGCCGGAGTTAGGGGACCATGAAACTGAAACCTTTCCTGCCTTGGCGAAGGCCGGTCGGATCTCGGCGTTGCGATCCCGGGCATTCTGGCGCAGCGTGGACTCCTTCAAGGACCTGAAAGAGGCTGAAGAGTATCTGGTGGGCTTCGGCCGAAGCGCGGTTGCCTCGTCTGCTGAGACCGCCGGTGGCTCCTAGTGTCGCGCCCGGCAGTGCAGAATACCGAACTCATCTCCCAAGTAGCCCAGGCCGCCGCCCAGATCAAGTCCAACATCGGGAAGGTGCTGGTAGGCAAAGATGATGTAGTCGAGCTGATTCTGGCGGCAGTTCTCAGCGGCGGCCATGTCTTGATTGAAGATGTGCCCGGAATTGGCAAAACCACCCTGGCCCGAGCCCTGGCCAACTCTTTGGATTGCGTCTTCAAGCGAATCCAATGCACGCCCGACCTGCTGCCCTCGGACATCACCGGTATCCATTACTATAATCAGCAAACCGGTGCCTTCGAATTCCGCCCTGGACCCATTATCGCCCAGGTGGTGTTGGCCGATGAGATAAATCGAGCTACGCCCCGCACCCAGTCGGCCCTATTGGAGGCCATGGGAGAGGGCCAGGTCACCGTAGACCAAACCACCGTGCAGCTGCCGGCCCCTTTTCTGGTCCTGGCGACCCAAAACCCTATAGAACTGGAGGGCACCTTTCCTCTTCCCGAGGCCCAGCTAGATCGTTTTCTACTACGGTTGAACATGGGCTACCCGGCTGAATCTGAGGAGGAAGAAATGCTCTTGAGGTTCCAGGAGGCCGATCCCCTTGGGGAAATGAAGGCGGTTACCAGCGCCCAGCAGGTCGCGGAGTTTCAAACCTGGGTCCAGCGGGTTTATGTGGACCCAGTGCTCCGCACCTACATTGTGCGACTGGTTCAAGCCACCAGGGACCATCAGGACATTGAACTGGGGGCAAGCCCCCGCGCCACGCTGGGACTTTACCGGTGCAGCCAGGCCCTGTCGGCGATACGCGGCCGGGAATATGTGACACCCGATGAGATCAAGCTGTTGGCGCCCTACGCTCTGGCCCACCGGGTAATCCTGAAGTCCCAAGCCCGTCTACGCGAGCGTACCTCCGAAAGCGTCATTCTAGAGATTCTGGAGCAGGTAGAAGTGCCGGTATAAACCACCCCTATTGCAACCCAACCGCCGGTATACCAAACGAAGGTAGTTCATGCTCAACGATCTCTGGCTGCTGGTAAGCGCCTTATTAGTGCTGATTGGCCTGGTCGCCAGCCAGGGCCTCCTCATAGTAGTGGGAAGCCTGGTGATCATCATCTGGCTACTTACCAGGTTCTGGAACCGCTTTGCCTTTCGGGAGGTAACCCATACCCGCACCCTCTCTCGGCATCGGGCGTTCATCGGTGACACGCTGGATTACACAGTCTCTCTCACCAATGAAAAGATTGTTCCCTTGATCTGGGTCGAAATCCAGGACACCTTTCCCGCCGACTTGGAGCTCCAGGGGGCCAGCCTCCGGGGCACCGGCACAGAGCTGACCAAAGAGCATCGTATCACCAGCTCGCTGCTTCCCTACCAGCGTGTTTCGTGGAAATACAGCCTGCGGTGCGACCAGCGAGGGTACCACCGCATTGGCCCGGTTCGATTGCGGAGCGGCGATATCTTCGGCTTCACCGCAGCGGAAGTCCACCTGACCGAAGTGGAACATTTGCTGGTCTATCCCCGAATAGTGCCCCTGGACCAGTTGGTTTGGCCGTCGGAGCACCCCTTGGGAGAATCCAAGGGGCACCTGCCCATTTACCAGGACTCCAGCCGATTTATCGGCGTGCGAGACTATGACCCCCGCGACCCCATGAAGCACATCGACTGGAAGGCTACGGCACGCCGGTCCACCCTGCAGACAAAAAAATACGAGCCGGTCGTGGCCTTAAAGGTGCTCATCGCGCTGAACGCCCGGACCAGCGAACACGCCTGGCAAGGAGCCAACCGCCGCTTGTTCGAGCGGGCGGTCACCGTTGCGGCGTCAGTGGCCAAACATTGCGCCGACCAACGTTTCAGCTTCGGCTTGCTCAGCAACGGCGTGGCGGTCTACTCGGGAAAATGGATCAACCTGAGGATAGGCAACTCGGGTTCCCAATTGGACCTGGTGCTGGAAGCTCTGGCCATGGCCGGTCAATACGCGGTGGCTTCCCTGCCCGACGTGCTGCGGGCCGAGCGGGCCTCCATGCCGTCGGGAACGACAGTGGCGATAGTGACTTCCCTGCTGACCAAAGCGTTGGCGGAGGAGATCCGGGAGATCAAGAGCCGGGGTTATCAAGTGGTGGTGTTCTATTCGGGAGACGGAGGACCCCGGATGGAAGTGCCGGGAGTGCCGATTTTTCACGCCGGCCGGGGGCTGGACAGAGTGGAGAAGGATGAGCAAGTTCGGGCGGGGTAGCATTCTCACCGGGGTTGGCCTGTTCCTGGAAGGGAGCGCCCTCTACCTAACCTTTACCATCATTTCCAGCTTAATTGCGTTGCCGGAGGCTCGTATACCTTTCTGGCTAACGTTATCGACCCTGCTATGGTCCTTTTTGCTGTCCCTCTACTTGCAAACCATCCGCTTCTCACTGAACCTGAAGGGGGTTTTGGGTCTGGTAATCAGCGTTGCGTCCCTTATTTTTCTGGCCGACTTGAGCCACGGTCTGGGTCTCCTTCCCATCGGCACAATCATCGCCGGCGCCTGGGTAGATGCTGTCACCGTCACCATCACCCTGGCCTTCCTCACGGTCCTCTGGTGGCGCGGCGGCGCCCTGGCGCATGATGATGTGACCCTGGATACCATACGCAGTTCTTTCCAGTGGGGGATGGTAGTGGTGGTAATCGGCGTGCTGATCGACGCCTTTACGCCGAGGGATATAACCAGCGGCGTCTTCGTCCTCAGCTTCTTCGGCGTAGGGCTGGCAGGCCTGTCTCTGGCCCGGTTCTCCTGGGAGTCGGTAGACTCTCAGCCCATGTCCCGAGATTGGCTGATCCCCATCGGCGTTACCGTCGGTGGTGTTCTGCTCCTGGGCCTAATCATCAGTGCCCTGGGATTGGGGGGAATGGACGTTTTGCTTCGTTCCCTACTCCGCATGATTGGCACCGCCGGCCTGTGGATTTTGAAACCTGTGCTGCTGGGATTGGGGCTGATCGCGGCTGCCTTGGTGGCGTTGGGGAATTGGGTGTCCGGTATGTTCGGCGGGGGCGACCTGGAAGGGCTGGAGTTGGCCCAGGCCCAGATTCGCCAGTTTCACGAAAGTCTGGAGGACACGGGCCGGGGCGGCCCCCCGGCCTTTCTAGTGGCTCTGCTCAAGGGTTTGGCCTTTTTCGCCGTCGCTGCCGTGGGCGGCTGGCTACTGTTCCGCCTCTTCAGGTACCGGAGACTATGGAGACAGGCCACCGAGGTGGAGGAGACCCGAGAATCTCTTTTTACCTGGGAGAAGGCTAGCAAGGACCTGGGAGCGATGCTGAACGATTTGTTGAGTGGCGTGATGCCTGGCGCTAAGGATAGGAAGGGCTCGCTGCCCGAGCCCACTAACCCAAGGGAGGCTTACCACAGCTTTCTGGTGCTGGCGACGCAGGCCGGCCACCCCCGGCAGGAATGGCAATCGCCAAAAGAGCATCAGAACAGCCTGGGTTGGGCTTTGCCCGCCGAGCCGGTAGGGCGGATCGTAGATGGGTTCCAACTCACCCATTACGGACGAACTGAAGTGGCTCCCCAGGAGATGCAACGCCTGTTGGGGGATTGGTACGCCATCCGCCAGCATGTGGAACAACAACTGCAGCAGCAGCGAGAACAAGAGCCGGAGTAACGCCAGGCGAGGACAGATGGCCTAGCAGTTGCCCGCTTCCTAGTAACAACTACGGCAGTAACCGCCAATTTTCCACCCCTGTGCTGCTCAGCCTGCTCCCTGTATTTCTTCACCGTCCATCGCGGCGCAGTCTTGGGGCGTGTCTGAGAATCAGCCGTTCCTGGTTCAACAGGTGCACCATGAACGAAAACCCTCGTACACCAATAGCCTGTCGAAGTAGGATGATCTTTTTCTTGGAACTTTCAACACCCTCTGAGAGCCCGGGGACTCGCTGCAGTCCGCAGGGCCCCAAATGTTGTCCGGAACTCAGACCCTAACGGGTTTAGCAACCCGGTGGAGATAGCTCAGTATCTCCCAGTATGACTTGGATGTGCTGGTCTCGTGATAGGCAATATCGTGCTGCTGGCAGAAAGCCTTGATGATTTTTCTAGCTTTCCCCAGGTTGTTGCGGGGCATCATCGGAAACAGGTGGTGCTCAATCTGATGGTTCAGGCCACCGTACATAAAATCGGTAATGAGGCCTGGTTTAACATTGCGGGTGGTAAGCACCTGGGTGTGCAAAAAGTCCATGGGATTATCTTTATCGATGGTCAGCATCCCTTTGTGGTTGGGGGCGAAGACCGAACCGTAGTACAAGCCGAACAGTGCTTGATGAACTAGAACGAAGGCAACCACCTGCCAGGGGTTCAAAGAAGAGTAGTAGAGCAGTCCGAAGTAAAACAGGAAGTGCAGGACCATCGATAGAGGCTCGATCATGAGGTCTTTGGCATTCGCTCGCCCCATCCAAAACTGGATACCGGCCAGGCGAATGTTAAGGCCTTCCAGCAGCAGCATAGGCGCGAAATAAAAAGCCTGGAACCGCACAATGGACCTCATCATTTTCGACTTACTCTGGGCTATCTCTTCAGAGAAAGCTAAAAATGGAATAGTGGTATGGGGGTCCTGTTCCAGGTCATTGGGAGTGGTATGGTGCTGATTGTGTTGAGTTACCCACCAGGACCAGCTCAAACCCATCAAGAAACTAAAGCCAAGCCCGAGGATGTCATTCCCCCGAACGGAACGGACCACACTCCGATGGCCGGCATCATGACCAACAAACCCGATCTGGCCGAAGCAAAACGCCATGAATGCGGCGTTAACCAATTGGAGCCAAAAATTATCCACGACCAGCAGAAAGGCGATACTTAGGCCCAGGAAGGCCAGAGAAGAAAGAATTTTGTAAGAATAATACGCGGGCTGCTTATCCATGAGGCCTTGCTGCTTGATGATCCTTCTTAGCTCGGGGTAATAGTTGGTCTGGGGCTGATTTATCGCTTCTGTCGCTTCTACTGAGGGTATCGGGATTTGAGTGAGTAGGGGTTTTTGAGTGGCAATCAAATCGTTTCTCCGCGATCTCTATAAATAATTTTCGCTTCAAAAGCGTCAGCTAGTGAAACCGGCATCCTGTTACCCGGCCTTATTCCACCGGCTTCATTCCAAAGGAAGTTAGCCCTTCCAGCCTGGGAAGCATATTGGTATAAAGGGGGTGGAGCGCGCCTGGTTACCTGGAAGTCTCGCGGGGTTTACTAGGGTTCTGCTGCAGAGGGGATGCCAAGAAAGGTGGAATACAAGGGGAAAAACTCCTCTTTTCTCTTTCGTCAGACCCAAACCGGTCAACCGACTCCGGCGCCAGTCAAAAGCATTTTCCCCTTCGACGAGGCCGACTCCACATCGACAAGTCATTGAGGCTCGTCCGAACTGTCTCCAGGCGAGCGGCCCGTCCTATAGTACCAAATATGCGGGTGGACCACCATCCTAGTCGTAGAGGTTACTGACCATTTTTGCGACAGCGGGGGAGCCAGCAAGGCGGTAAAAGAGACGGGCCTGCTAGCTGAAATGAGGGAGCACGGAACGGGCGATGCTCTCCATCGTTGCTTTCAGCTTGTCGACGTCGCCGGAATTGAGCGCCAGCACGATATGCTCGACGCCGGCGGACTGATAGGCCTCGATACCGGCGATCATCTCACCCGCATCGGCTCCGGAAAGCCGCGCGCGACTGGCCGCCCGGTCGCTGGAGGGGCCTGAACTCACCTCTACCTCAACCCGGGCCGACATGCTCAGGGATTCCGGGTCCCGACCACCCGCTCTCGCCAAGTCATGGATTTCCCGGCGCCCCATGCTGAATTCCTCTGGCGATACGCCGGATGGGTGCCAGCCATCGCCTAGAATAGCCGCCCTTTTCAGGGCGCCGGGACTGGAGCCGCCGATCCACAACGGTATGTGGGGCTTCTGTAAAGGTTTGGGTGAGAACTTGATCTGATCAAAATTCCACCGGCGGCTGTGGTAGCTGGCATCGGTACTGGTCCATAGCTCCTTCATGATAGCGATGCACTCGTTGGTCAGCGAACCCCGCTCCCGCATGGAAATACCCAAAGCTTGAAATTCCTCGGCCATGGCTCCCACACCCACCCCCAGGGTTACCCTTCCCCCCGACATCTGATCCAGGCTGGCGGCATATTTGGCCAACTCCACCGGATTATGGTAGGGCAGCACCAAGACCGAAGTGCCCAAGAGCACCCGTTGGGTGGTCGCGGCGAGATGGGAAAGGGTGGCCAGGGGATGGTAGTAAGGCTTGTCATTCAGCCGCTCACCGATGTATCCGTTGTTGAAAAGATGATCCATGACCCAGACGGAGTCGAATCCCAGCTGTTCCGCCAAGGGGCCGAAGGCAAGCACCTGCTGAACATCTTCAATGCCCCAGTTATTGGGTATGGTCACGCCAATTTTCATTTACGGCATCCTCTATTACCGCCGGCTTCTCAGCTGGCCTTGATCGATCTAATTAGCAGCGCAGTTTCAATGGCCGTTACGGCGGCGGCGTTGCCCAAGTGGCCCGATTTTCCTCCGGACCGGTTGAGCGCCTGGTCCATGTTTTCGGTGGTCAAGACACCAAAGATGGTTGGGACGCCGGTCTCCCGGCCAACAGCGCCGACGCCGCCGGCCGCCTGGTTGGCCACCATCTGGTAATGGTCGGTCTCGCCCCGTATCACGGCTCCCAGGCAGATGACGGCATCGTACTGCCCCGATTCGGCGAAAGCCTTGGCTACCACCGGGAGCTCAAAGGCGCCGGGCACCCAGGCCACGCTGATGTCCTCGTCTTTCACTCCATGCCGCTCCAGAGTTTCCACCGCTCCAGTAGTCAGCTGGCGGGTGATCACCTCGTTGAATCGGGCCGAAACTATCGCGACCCGCAAACCCCGGCCGTCAATCTCTACTTTGAATTCTTTGGGCACTACTTTTCTCCTATAGCAAAACCAGGGTGGGATCTACATTGGCTGCCGTATCAATCCCTGCGCGCCTCACCTTGGCATTAGTTTAAGAGAAGATCGCAGGTCGGAGGTGGGACCCAGCGCATTTTAACCCGGAACGGGCGGCTTAGCCACCTTTGTCCAGGATTTGGCGGATGGTGAACATGCGCTGAAACAGGGTAAAGCAGGAAACCAGGGCTATCAGCAGCAGAATCCAGACAATCAAGGGGAAGGATATTAATCCGTCCACAACCAGGCCTACGCCCAAAATAACCACCCGTTCGGTCCTGGTCATCAGCCCGGAGCGAGTAAAGGCTCCCAAGCCCTCGCCTCGGGCCCTCAAATAGCTGACTCCCTGGGAGAAAACCAACGCCAGCAGGACTATCAGGACGAAAAAAAGCTGGTCGTCATCGCTTATGAACCGCAGGCCGTAGATCCCCAATCCCACCAACAGGGCCGCTTCGCCCAGCCGGTCGAACACTGAATCGAGCAATGCGCCGAAGGGACTTTCAGTTCCGGTCAATCGGGCCAGACCACCATCGAAAAGGTCCAGACCACCCCCCACCAGGAATACAATCCCTCCCGGCCACAGCCAATCGTAGGCTACCAAGACAGCGGCCGCAACGGATAACAAAAAACCCAGGATGGTAACAGCATTGGGCGTAAACCCCAGAGCCCGCAGCAGCTTGGCTCCCGGCACCTCGACGTAGCGGAGCAGCCCGGCTCTAAACCGCTCTCTGCCAGGCATAGCCGCTCCCGTCTTGTTGCTGCTTAACCGTTGCAATACAGTCGTAGTAGTAGCTCTCGACCTGTTTGGCTACCGAACTCCAGCGGTACTGCTCCACCATCATGCGGCCGGTCTTACCCAACTGCTGAGCCAGGTCCGGGTTGAGCACCAAGAATCTTAATGCCGAAGCCATGGCTTCGGTGTCCCTTTTCGGAAAAAGTAGCCCCTGGCGTCCGTGCCGGATTATTCCATTGTAACCGTCAATATCCGAAGCCACTACCGGCTTTCCCGCGGCCATAGCTTCCAACAGCACTATTCCGAAGCTCTCGGAGCCGGTGGCGGGAGCGCAAAAAATATCGGCCGTGGCGTAGTAACGGGCCAAGTGGTCATAGGACACCCGACCAGCCAGCACAACATCCTGGGGGTTGCTGGCGCCCAAAATGCGATGGGAGTCTTTATCCAGGTTGCCCGGCCCTACGACGATGAGACGAATATTGGGCAACTCCCATTTCAGCCGGCTATAGGCCTGGAGCAGGTATTTCAAGCCCTTCCTTTTTTCCAGCCTCCCCACGAAGAGAATGTTAGTTTTGCCGTCCTGGAACTGGGGCCAGGGTTCAGCGCCTTGGGCGAAATGATCCACGTCGATGCCGTTGGGAATGATCTTGTATTCCATGGGAAATCTGCGTTGAACATAGCTCATCGCGGCGGGAGAAACCGCGATTCTTCCGTGAAGCCGTTGGTGCCAGCGCTTGACGATGGGATGGCCCAGACGGTAAAGATGCTGGCGGTTGTAATAGGCGTGGAAAGTTCCGATGTTTACAGCGTTGGAGTGCTCCAGCACAAAGAGAGGCAGGATGGGGGCCAAAGGTTCGTGCAGGTGAATGATGTCAAAAGATTCCCGCTCCAGCAGATCCCGGATCTTCCGGTACAACCACCAGGAAAGAGAGACTCGAGCAATAGAGCCACCACTGGGAACCGGAACGGAGCGCCCCAGCGGTACAAAGGTGTCGGGTTCGGCGCACTCACGGGACGGTGAATGAGGGGCCAGCACCTGGACCTGGTGGCCGAGCAGGTTTAGCTCTCGAGCCAACTGCGAAACATGGGCGGTTACTCCACCGGGCCAGGTGAAGTCATAGGGGGAAACCATCGCTACCTTCATGCTAGCTCACCCCACGGCAAGAGCCAAGTATGGAGTGCGGGTGGCCGTTAGCCCTTGCCGTTCACAAAGGTTTCCACCATGTTGCGGGCCACATCGTCGGTATATTGGGTTGGCGGTGATTTCATGAAATAGGCGCTGGGACCCAGGACGGCCCCGGCAATGCCCCGATCCATAGCCAGCTTGGCGCACCTGATGGCGTCTACCACCACTCCGGCCGAGTTGGGGCTATCCCAGACCTCCAGCTTGCATTCCAGATTGATGGGGGCGCCACCGAATATCTCCCCTTCCATGCGGATATAGCACCACTTCCGGTCCTGCAGCCAGGGCACATGGTCGCTGGGACCCACGTGGATGTGGTCGGGCTCGATTTCTTCGTCCATCTGGGAGGTGACGGAGCCGGTCTTGGATATCTTCTTGGAGATCAGCCTCTCCCGCTCCAGCATGTTCAGAAAATCGGTATTGCCGCCAAAATTCAGCTGGTAGGTGTTATCAATCGTGGCGCCCCGATCTTCGAACAGCCGGGTAAGAATCCGGTGGAGAATGGTGGCCCCTACCTGGGATTTAATATCATCGCCGATGATGGGCACGCCCTTCTCGGCGAAACGGTTCTGCCAGTAGGACTCTCGGGCGATAAAGACGGGGATGCAATTCACCAGGGCGCAACGGGCCTCCAGTACTTGCTCCACATACCACTTGGTGGCCATTTCGCTGCCGACCGGCAGGTAGTTGATCACCACATCCACTTCCCGCTCTTTGAGAATCCCGGAGATGTCGGCCGTGGAATGGGGAGATTTCTTCACCAGATGGGACACGTACTTTCCGATACCGTCGTGGGTCATGCCCCGCTCTACCTTGACCCCCATGTTGGGAACATCGGCGAACTTGAGGGTGTTGTTCGGCGTGGTAAAGATGGCCTCGGAAATGTCCTTTCCCACCTTGTTTTCGTCGATGTCGAAAGCGGCTACCACATCGATGTCTTCAATGCGGTAGTCCCCAATCTTTGAGTGCATTACCCCGGGTACCGCGACACCCTCCGGCAATTCCACGTATTTGTGGATACCCTGCACCAGAGAGGAGGCGCAGTTGCCCACCCCAATAATCGCGACCTTTATTTTCGCCAATTTCCCTTTCCTGCCTTGGCTACCATGACCCTCCAGGGGCGCGGAGCGGCTGAATTGTAACAGTTTCGGTTTGGTCTAACAAGAAGAACCCAATGTGGCGGCGGGTTTTTCGCCTCCCCCAACCTTAGTTAACCGAATCTTCTCAAGGAATCACAATTTCGGTAGGTATCTAATCAGCGCGTCAATGGTTTTCCCCACTCAACTAGAATCTCCTAAGAATGCGTTAAAGCAGCCGGTTCTCCCCCTGGCCAGGGCTGCCAAGGGATTACATTTTAGCTGAAACCCCAGATCGCTATGTCATTCCGGGGAGCCCTTCGGCGCAG
>JADFQT010000288.1 GCA_022561675.1 Chloroflexota bacterium | reverse complement strand
TCGGCGCCGAGTATGCCCGGGAATTGGGGCTGGTCAGTCAGGTGTTCCCGGCCGCGGATTTCGCCAGGCACGCCCTGGAGACGGCCACGCGCCTGGCGGAGGGCCCCACCCGGGCCTACGGTCGAGTTAAGGCTCTTTTCGACCAATCTTGGGATGCCGATCTGGCCGCTCAGCTGGATGCGGAGACCGCGGCCATTGGGGATATCGGTTTGACCGGAGACTTTCAGGAGGGGATACGGGCTTTCGCGGAAAAGCGCCAGGCCTGGTTCCAGGGACTTTAACGCACTGAAGATGCTCCAACGACTTGAACCCACTCAAAATGCCGGAAACTGCGCACCAAAATTGTGGATTGACCTAAGGGTCGGAAAGTTAAGATAGGGGTAACGGGAAGCCTGGTGGGCGGAGGGACGACGGGAACGCGAATTTTCCGGTGGAACTTTCCGGTACCTGGTTCGGGCCCAGAGGCGAACCCGAAATCCAGGTTAATGCTTTGGCCTCTTCATAGGGAGGGGATGGAGGAGATGGTGAAACTCTGGCGCATTTTCGGATTACTTTTCGTATCATTGTTCATCGGTATAGCCTGCTTCGGCGGTGAGGACGCGGTCGACACCCAGCAAGACCAGCAGGTATTGGTTTCTGAAGAGCCTCAAGGCATTGTGGGTCCCGCCGGACCGCCGGGACCATCTGGGTCCGCCGGCCTTCCGGGGAAAGTTGGGCCCAGGGGTATCGCAGGACTGCAGGGATCCATTGGGCCGAAAGGGCCGGTCGGGGAAATCGGGCCAGTCGGTCCTCAGGGGCTGGAGGGACCGGTAGGCCGGTCTCCCGAGCTGAGGTGGGTCGGGCAGAATTGCGGCACCGGCAAGCTGATTAACGGCTTCGATGCCGTGGGCAATATCATCTGCAGCGGCGGCGAAAGCCTGAACTGCGCCGCGCGCGGTCGGGAGGTTAATCTCCAAGGGTGCGACCTGAGTGGAGCCAACCTCCGCGACGTTGACCTGCGGGACGCCATCCTGATTCGCGTTAACCTCAGAGGGGCGGATCTGGAAAACGCCGAGCTGAGCGGCGCTATAATGCAGAATGCCAATTTGCGGCGGGCCGACCTGGGCGACGCTAACTTTCGGAATGCCGACTTGAGCGGTGCGGACCTGAGCGATGCCGGGGGTATAGATGTCGACATGTCCGACGCCAACCTTAGCTTCGCCGACCTGACCGACGTCAGTTTTAGGGATAGCAACTTTGACGACGTCAACCTCAGCTTTGCCGACCTGACTGACGCCCGTCTCGAGAACGTCGACATGGCTGACGCCATCCTGCGGTTCGCGGACTTCACCGATGCCGACCTGGAGGAATCCAACCTCCGCGGTGCCAAGATCAGCGGCGTTATTTGGGACAACACCACTTGCCCCAGCGGCAAAAACAGTGATGACAACGAAGGCACCTGCGCTGGCGAATTGAGGGGATAGGGACCCTGGGTTAAGCAGACCTGCGAGAGTCCCACCCAAGTACGGGTGGGACTCTTATTTAAGGATTACCACGGTCACGCCTTCGCCGGAGGCGTCCGGGGCGGGGG
The DNA here is from genome assembly GCA_022561675.1 of Chloroflexota bacterium. Lineage (GTDB taxonomy): Bacteria > Chloroflexota > Dehalococcoidia > Lucifugimonadales > UBA3495 > JADFQT01. The sequence continues at coordinate 1,249 of JADFQT010000288.1, read as the reverse complement.
CGCTGGATTCCACCAGGGGATGGTCTTTAAGATATTCTCGGATGGCCCTCCGCAGGGCTCCGGTCCCGGTGCCATGAATGATGCGCACTTCCCGGACGCCCTGCAAAGCCGCGCTATCCAGTAGTCCGTCCACGTTGCCCAGGGCTTCCTCCACGCGCTGTCCCCGAAGGTCGACCTCCGAATTGAAGGGTCGCCGGCTGCCGGGCCGCTGGGATGGGCGATTCTCCTGAAATCCGGCGTCCTCGCCGCTGGAACGGTGGGCTTGCTGATGACCTTCTCCGGTCATGGGATCAGGTGATGACGATCCACCGGCCAATCCCTCCAGCTGATACAGCGGTATTTTAGCCCGCATGGTACCCAGCAGAACCTCAACCTGTTCCCCGCCATCGGGAGGGGAAACCACCACCACCGGCCTGGGGATTCCCCTCAGGTAAACCCGATCTCCACTGGCCAGCCGCTGTTGCCATCCGGTCCGGGCCAGGGGAATGGGCTGCCACTGGGAGGAGCTAACCTGGCGCCGTACCTCATTCAACTCGGCTCTAACCCGCTCTAAAGACCGGGGGTCCGGTGCCTGGAGTTCCGGCGACCCAAGCTTCAATGACTGAAGTTCCAGTATTTCCGAATCGGGAGCCTGCCCGGCCGGGTCATCTGCCGTCGGCCGGATGGGTCGGGCTCTTGCCCCGGCTCCAGCCCCGGCTTCAGCTTGATGCAAGGAGCGTTCCGCTTGCTTCAGTCGATCTTGCAGTTCCGCTACCTGTTTCTGCAATTCCTGGCGGGCTTGCTCCACCAACTCCGCCTTGGCGTTTTCCACATTGGCCAGACGAGACTCCACTTCGGCCTGCTGCCTGCGGGCTTCGGCCAAAGAGGACTCGGCTTCCTGGTGCAGCTCCTCCAGCAGGTGACGTTCGTTCCGTAGCTCCCGCAGCAGGTCCTCGGTGGCCGCCTGGACCGGCGACATTAGGGAGCGGGCGTGCTCCACCACCCCGGGCTCCAGCCCCAGTCGCGAAGCGATGGTCATGGCGTAGCTGCGTCCCGGCAGGCCCAGGGTAATTCGGTAGGTGGGCTCCAGCGTCTGCGGATCCAGGTCCACACTGGCGTTAATCATGCCATCGTGGTCTTGGGCATATGCGGCGACTACCCGATGATGGGTGGTGGCTATCATCAACACGCCGCGCTGTTGAAAGTGGCTCAGCACCGCCTGGGCCAGAGCCGAGCCTTCCTCCGGGTCGGTGCTGGTGCCCAACTCGTC
>JADFQT010000287.1 GCA_022561675.1 Chloroflexota bacterium | reverse complement strand
GACGATGTAGCCAATGGTCTCGTCGGCCCGGGCGGTCACCGGGTCCTCGCCACCGTGTTCGCCCACGAATAGAGAACCGGCGGAAGGTGGATCAAAGGGCGCCGCCCCTCGAGACCAGACTACCGGTCGTGATCATCACCCGGCCGCCCCGTCGCCCCATCCATGTCTTCATGGTCCGACCGTAGAGAGTGGTCACGCTGCTGGGGAAGGACGGGGTGTCAGGCAAAGAAAAAAGGGAGCGGGGGGAGGTCCGCTCCCTTGTGGGTCCGGAAGAGAATTGTCTAGGAGCCCAGCCAGCGTCTCCGGGTATACCAGCCACCAGCGGCTGCAATGGCCAACAATGTGGCTGCACCACCAGCTAGGAGAGCGATACTACCAGCGGATGAACCAGAGCCTCTTTCGAAGCTGGTGACGCCACCGACGCGTTTCAAAACTTCGATCGAATCTACGGTGGCACTGATGACGGCTCCGGCTTCTCCGAACTTACTGATCCTTGAATAAATGTCTAAACTAAACCAGCTTGCTCAATACAGCCGAGAATGATGTGAATTTTGTGTCGCAGACGCTCTTTAGCTTTGCGGAGTTCACGGCGTAGGTGTGAGCGATTGTGGCAACTGAGGTTCTTGAGTTCGATACGTTTCAAATAGCTCCAGATGCCCTCATCTGGGTTTAACTCTGGTGCGTAGGCAGGCAATCGTTCCAGATGTACTCTGGCGGCCGCCCCATCAGCCAGGTACTCCTTCACCACCTGACTCCTGTGGATAGGAGCCCCGTCCCAGAGGACCAACAACTTGCCAGGGATGTGTTGCAGCAAATGGCGGAGAAAGTTGACTACATCGGGCCCTTTATAAGGCCGGTCCTGTACTCTCATGTAGAGTTTGCCCCTGGGAGTGATCCCGCTCATGACCGAAAGATGATCCCTGGTCAGGTAGTGTCGGATTACCGGCGTCTTGCCCATGGGGGCATAGGTGCTCAATACCATCGGCAACAAGTAGAACCCCGATTGGTCTACGAATACCAAGGTGCGCTGGTCCTCTATAGCCTTTTTTTGATCTGGGGCCAGCGCTCCTCCCGCCAGCGATGGATGGCTTCCTCATCTCGCTGGGTAGCCCGGCGCATCGGCTTCTGCCGGCTCCAACCACAATCCTTCAGGATGCGTCCTACCTGGGAGGAATGGTACGAAACATTGAAAATGCGCCGAACCACCTCGGTGACCCGAGGTTGGGTCCAAATGTCTCCTCGGAATCCAAAGGACTCGGCCCCTTGGGCCAACAGGTGGGGAATCTGGGCCCGCTGTTCCGGGGTCAAACGAGGTCGCGCCCCCGTACCTTTGCGATGTCGCAAACTTTCCCAACCTCCCACCTTAGCTCGTTTGACCCACTGGCTAACCGAACCTTTGCTGACCCCCAAAGCTGCCGCGACGTCCTTCTGCCTCCAACCGGTTTGGACCAGTTCCCAAGCGCGAAAGCGGCGGCCCTCGCGCCAATTGCTGATTTGACCCGAAAGATTCTTTTCCATGGAATATAGTATTACATAATTTGAAATTAGTTTAAAGAAATGTTCAAGGATCAGTAGGTAGGGACATGGCTCAAAAGTATATCGGAGCTCCCATCCGGCGGAAAGAGGACCGGCGGTTCTTAACGGGCCAAGGTCAATTCGTCGATGACGTGAAGTTGCCCAATTTACTCCACGCGGCCATCCTGCGCAGCCCTCACGCCCACGCACGTATCCTGTCCATCGATACCAGCGCCGCCCTTGAGATGGACGGCGTGGCCGGCGTTATTACCTATCAGGACATCGAAGAAACGGTCGAACCCAGACCTATCCCCATCAGGATGCGTAGCTACCCCGGGATAGACCGGTTCCTTCAGTACCCACTGGCAAAGGATAAGGTGCGATACGTTGGGGACCCGATGGCGGTAGTGATTGCCGAGACCAGGTATCTGGCCGAGGATGCTCTGGATGGCGTGGCAGTGGAGTATGAGCTGCTGCAGCCAATCGTAGATGTGTGGCAGTCGATGAAAGGTGAATCTCTGCTGTTCGAGGAGCACGGCACCAACTTGGCCTACGAGTTCGCCTCTTCATTGGGCGATGTAGACCGGGCTTTCCGGGAGGCCGACTACACACGCAAAGAGGAATTTCGTTGCCATCGTCATACAGCGAACCCCTTGGAGACTCGGGGGCTAGTCGCTTCTTATTCTGCCGGACGGCAAGAACTCACGGTTTGGGGGGAGACCAAGGTTCCCCACTTCAACCGGGGAGTTTTGGCCTCGATGTTGCAGATGCCGGAACATCGGATCCACTATATCGAGCCCGATGTGGGAGGAGGCTTCGGTGTCCGAGGTGAGTTCTACCCGGAAAACTTCTTGGTTCCCTTTGCCGCGATAAAGTTCGACCGGCCGGTTAAGTGGATCGAAGACCGTCTGGAGCACCTTATATCGGCGAATCACTCCCGGGAACACGTATGCCAGTTGGAAGTGGCCGCCAAGAAGGACGGCACCATTCTGGGGATGCGCACCAAGATTTACGGAGCATTAGGCGGATACGTCCGAACTCACGGAGCGTCGGTGCCGGTTTCCACTGCAGCCATGCTTACGGGCCCCTACCACATTCCCAACTATGAGTGGGACGTAAAATGCCTTCTTACCAACAAGGTAGGGATGGGTACCTTCAGCGCCCCGGGCCGCTACGAGTCCTGCTTTTTCCGGGAGCGAATGCTGGACATGATGGCCGAGGACCTGGGTATCGACCCAACGGAGCTTAGGCTGAAGAACCTTATCCCGCCTTCGGCAATGCCCTATGAGCTGGGTAGGACCCGCCCCGAAGACCACTCCTTGATCTACGA
>JADFQT010000286.1 GCA_022561675.1 Chloroflexota bacterium | reverse complement strand
GGTATGCCCATAGTCTCGTAAGCCCGCAGGTTACCGCTGCGCCCTACTCCAAACTCGAAGCGTCCCTCGCTAATCTGGTCCACGGTGGCCGCCTCTTCCGCTATCCGCAGCGGATTGATCAGGGGCAAAACCTGCACCGCCATGCCGACTCGCAGCTTTTCCGTGCGAGCGGCGATAGACCCGGCGACCACGATGGGCGCGGAAACTACCCGATTCTGGTTGAAGTGGGATTCTCCCAGCCAGACCGTGTCCAGTCCCGTCTGTTCGGCCAGGTCAACCAGATCGAAGTATTCCCGAAAACATTCCGCCTGAGTCTGCCCCGGGCGGACGGTAAAGTCCAAGAAAACTCCAAAATCCATAAACAGTCTCCTATCAAGTGGCCCAGCCCGGTGGGCCTTGGCCCCGTTCGGTAGTCTTAGGCTGAGTGTAACAATGGCCAAAACCCAGGTCAACCCAGCAGCGGCTGGGCATCATCTTGGGCTTTGACCGGCCCGGACTTGACCAGAAGCTGGACTGGGGTTAAGGCCTTGGGAGACGGGGCCAGCGAGTTTGCCTTTCCCGAGGCGCCCGGCGCTTTCTAAAGAAACCTGCCGAGCTGATCCAGGAGGGGCAGAACGGCTTCCCGGTCCGCCGAAGGAAGTGCGAACACCACCCGCTCCACTCCGGCGTCCTCCATTCTGCCAATGAGATCGGGGTCCGGTCTTGTACCAAAGGTGCCAATGGAGATGGAATCGGGGTCTCGCCCGGATTCCTCGGCCTGGCGCTTTAATAATGCTATTTTTTCGGAGAGGCTGGGCCCCTCGCTGGTGCGGCCGCCAATGGGCATCCAGCCATCGCAATACTCCACAACTCGGTCAAAGGTCGTGGGAGCGTCACCACCCATGATTATCGGCGGATGGGGTTTCTGCACCGGTTTGGGGAAAGCCCACATCTTGTCGAAGTCGACGAACTCTCCGTGAAATTCCGCCTCATCCTTGGTCCATATCTCCTTCATCGCCAGAATTCGCTCCCGCATCACCCGCCAGCGGCGGCGGAAATTGGTGCCGTGGTTGCCCATTTCCTCGGCATTCCAGCCCCCTCCGATTCCAAAAATAAAGCGACCATTGGAAATCTGGTCCAGGCTGGCGACCTCTTTGGCCGTGGCAATAGGGTCCCGTTCCACCATCAGGCAGATGCCGGTGCCCAGCTTCAGCCTGGTAGTCACGGCCGCGGCGGCGGTCAGCGCCACGAAGGGGTCATAGGTGTGCCAGTATTCCCGGGGCAGCTCGGCCCCTCCCGGCCAGGGACTCTGCCGGCTGGCCGGAATGTGACTATGCTCCGGCACCCACATGGACTCAAAATTCCTCTCCTCCAGCAGGCGGGCTAGATCATCCGGCCTGATGGAATAATCAGTGCAGAACATATAGGCGCCAAACTGCATGTTGGACTCCTCTATTGGCTGTGCTCGGTGGCTGAGATTGGGCCAATTATAGCATCGCAGCCCGAACCGCATCTTTTGCGCCGTCCGTAAACTGTCCCTCTGGCCCGCGGCGGGGCTGGTTCCGGGCTGGAAACAGTTGCTCCTACTTGCGCTTTCAGAACACCGGCCATAGAATCCCCAGGAGCCAGAAGACACCCAGGACCGTTACAGGAGGATTGCCATGGCACGCCTGCCGAATGTGACCCGAGACCAGGTTCCCGCCGAGTTCCAGGAAGCCTTTGATGAACTTACCGCCGAAACTGGCGGTGTGATCACCGGTGGGCCCGGTTCGATAACCATCAATAGCCCGGAAATGGCGCGACGGCGGGCCCACCTGACCAGCTATTTGAGGTTCGAGAGCACCTTTCCCAAAAAGATTCAGGAGCTGGCAATAATAACCACCGCCCGAATTATGGACTGCCAGTATGTTTGGAACGCCCACGCTCCGGCAGCCCGCCGGCAGGGGGTGAGCGATGCCCTGGTGGATGCCATACGCGACAAACGGCCTTTGCCTTCCTTGGGACCCGATGAGTCGGCGATAATCAACTTCGCCACGGAGTTCTACCAAACCCACAAGGTCAGCTCCAACACCTTCCAGGCCGCGCTGGGCCAGTTCGGAGCCCAGCACCTGGTGGAGTTGACTACGTTGATTGGCGGTTACGCCCAGACTTGCTTTGTCCTCAACGCCTTCGAGGTAGAGCTGCCGGAAAACCGTACCGAGCCCGTTCTGCCGGTTTGATGTAGCCCAACCCATTATCTGCCGCCGGCCGGCCAGAGCCCTCTTGCTCGTGCACCAATCGTTTGACGCAGGTAGGCCGCATGGTTAGACTACCAGCCATTAGCGGGCAGCGGCTACGCTGACAAGAACCCATAGAGCTGCCGGCCCCGGATCATTTTAGGTGGAAGATTTTAGGAGGAAATAGAGATGGATTTGGGATTGCAGGGTAAACATGCATTCGTAGGAGGCGCCAGTCGTGGCATCGGCAAGGCAATCGCCCGGGTACTGGCGCAGGAGGGGGTCGATGTCGTCATCGCCTCTCGCAACATGGCTGACCTGGAGAAATCAGCCAGGGAGATTGAGGATGAGACCGGGCAGCGGATTATTCCCATGGCCCTGGATGTGACCAAGACGGACCAGGTGAACAAGTCAATTGCCGAGGCCGCGGACAAGCTGGGAGGCCTTCACATTCTGGTCAATAGCGCGTCCCTGCCGGGGGGATCGCCTTCTGCCGTCGGACCAATAGAAACAGTGGACGAGGATGATCTTATCAGCGACTTCGACGTTAAATACGTGGGCGCCTTGCGCTGTGCCCGGGCCTCCATCCCCTTCTTCAAGGAGCAGGGATGGGGCCGCATCATCAACATCAGCGGTGGGAACGCCCGCAACGCCGGTAACC
>JADFQT010000057.1 GCA_022561675.1 Chloroflexota bacterium | reverse complement strand
TGCTAAAAACGTCAAAGAACGCCGAAAAGGGGTCCTCCAGGGTCAAGTTGGCTTCGTCGACCTTGGCACCCAGCTCCGTGAACACCTGGGCCGCCTTTTCGGTTATGCTGACGACTTCAGGATCCACCCCGGCGTATCCCAGGTCTGGGCTCCAGGCCATCCGCAGGCCGCCCACCCCCTGGTTCAGACCGCTGGAAAAATCGGGCGGTGGCTCCCGCATGGAGGTAGGGTCTCTGGGGTCGGGCCCGGCCAGCACTTGCAGCAGCAGGGCGGTGTCGGCTACGGTACGGGACATCGGTCCCGATTGGGAGAAGTGGTTGGCGGCCGGCTGTCCGTAGCCGCCGTAACGGGGCACCCGGCCTTGCGACGGCTTAATTCCGAAAACTCCGGTGAAGCTGGCGGGAATGCGAATGGAGCCGCCGCCGTCGCTGCCGGTGGCCAGGGTGCACAGCCCCGAAGCCAGCGCCGCCGCCGCGCCTCCGCTGGAACCGCCGGCGGTGCGCTCGGTGTTCCACGGATTGCGGCAGGCGTCGCCCAGCAGGTTTTCCGTGGTGCCGGACTGGCCGAATTCCGGCGTGTTGGTCTTGCCCAGAATAATGGCGCCGGCTCGTCTCACCCGCTCCACTACCACCGAGTCAACCTCCGGAACCCGGTCCTGGAAAATGGTCGATCCCATGGTGGTGGGAATTCCCTGGGTTGCCTCCAGGTCTTTAATGGATATGGGTATGCCGTGTAGCGGGCCCAGGCTGTCCCCCCTCTGTACCGCTTCCTGGGCCTGTTTGGCCGCGGCCAGGGCCTGGTCTGGACAGAGGGACAGATAGGCGTTCAGTTGCGGGTTCAGGCGCTCGATCCTCCGGTAAAAGAGCTCTGTCAGCTCGACGATGGACACCTCTTTCGCGGCGATTTTCTGGCGGAGTTCGGTGGCTGGAGCGAAGCTCATGTCGGACTCCATACGGGCCCTCCTTCTATTGTGCTGACTCAACGGTACTAGCTAATTTGCTGTCCGGTGGCGCAGATGCCTGCCCGAGCGGGCTGTACTGATTGACACTAATCGGACCCCTGCCTACAATCGCCCCCATTATAGCCCAGGCTGGAAGTTTGGAAGGACGATGGGGCAATATTGCCCCGATTGGTAAACCCGGCCCTTGTTAGTAGGAAGAAATTTGGCGCTAGTCGGCATAATAGCCAATCCCGCGGCCAGCAAGGACATCCGGCGGCTGGTGGCCCAAGGCCGGGTGGTTCCCGACTGGGAGAAGGTGAACACACTTCGGCGGGTGTTGGTGGGTCTTCAAGCTGTGGGCATTGAGCGAGTGGTGGGCATGCCCGACGCCTCCAACCTGTGCCGCCGCAGTCGCGACGATGCCCAGGTCTCTCTGGAGTTGGAGCTGCTGGATATGCAGGTCTACCACGAAGAGGGTGACACCGCCCGCGCCGCGACCATGATGCGGGAAATGGGCGTGGACTGTCTGGTTACCCTGGGAGGCGACGGCACGAATCGTGCGGCGGCCACCGGTTCGGGTCAAATACCTATAGTTGCCATATCCACCGGAACCAACAACGTTTTTCCCACCATGGTGGAGGGGACCCTGGCCGGTCTGGCCGCGGGTCTGGTCGCTCAGGGCAAACTAGACCTGAGCCGGATTTCCACCGTTAGCAAGACCTTGAATGTATACATCGACGGGCGGTATCGGGATATGGCCTTGATTGACGTGGCCTTCTCCCAAGAGCGTTTTGTGGCCGCCCGGGCTATCTGGGACCTGAGCACTCTGTACGAGGTGTTCCTGACCCGGGCGGAGCCCACCAGCATTGGACTGGCTGCTGTTGGGGCGGCTTTACATCCGGTAACCCTGGCGGAGGAAGGCGGTCTCCATTACGTGCTGGATTCGTCTCTGGGCAACGAACAGCCCGGCGCTTCCGGCCCGCAGCCGGTCTCGGAGCCAGTTACTGTGCTGGCTGCCATCGCGCCCGGCGTGGTCCAGAATGTGCCCATCCCTAGCTGGCGGCGGCTGGTCATGGGGGAAAGAATAGCCGTGGAGCGGCGTTATGCCACGGTGGCGCTGGACGGCGAGCGAGCGTTTTCGGTAAGCCCGGAGCAGCTGGTAGAGGTGGAGCTGCAGCGCAACGGGCCGCCGGTGGTGGCGGTCGACGCGGCGCTAAAAGAGGCCGCCCAACTGGGGCTGTTCCGTGGGTAAGACGGGAACACCGCGCCCTCTCTTTGGTGTAGGAGGCTTGGACAAGGGGGTTTTGAGGGGGTATTATTAGGCGGAAATTTGGGGGCCGTTGACCCGACCAATTGGTTGGTTTTGCGGATCGGGGAGGCTGATGATCGCCAGTACCGGCACCAGGCTAGAGGTTAAGCACGCCCGCGTGTGCGACTGCCCAGAAAATCATCTTAGCTGCATCACGGCAAAAGAATGGATGAAATCCCAAATAGGCGTATGGCAGTTTAACTATGAGTCCAGGGACATCAGAGACAAAAAACTGCACCCAGCGACTTATCCCATCGCCCTGGCAAAAAAATGTATTTCCCTGTTCACCCACGAAGGCGAGCTGGTGCTGGACCCCTTCTTGGGCAGTGGTTCCACTCTAGTCGCCGCCCAGGACCTGAACCGCAACGCCGTTGGTTTTGACCTGAAGCCAGAATATGTGGAGTTGAGCAACTCCAGATTAGCCAGCCTCCCTGCGGCATTAAGCACCGATCAAATCGCCTGCTGCGACGATGCCAGGTCCATCCCGGAATACCTGGAGCCAGGAACGGTAAGCCTGATCGTGACCTCGCCACCCTACGCTAACTTGCTGAATCGCCCCAGGCTGAACAAGAGCCGGCGCGGCAACCTGCGCGCCAACGACCAGTACCTCAAGGTCGAGCAGTACAGCCAGGACCAGAGAGACCTGGGCACGCTGGACCTGGAAGGTTACCAGCGGGAGATGGGGCAGATATTCCAAGGGCTGCTGCCCCTGCTTAAGGAGAAGGGACACTGCGTAATCGACGTGCCGGACATGTGGTGGGAGAACCAGCGGGTAACCCTTCACATCGCGGTGGTGGAAGCCATGAGGCAGGTAGGTTACGAGCTTCGCAACACCATCATTTGGGACCGCACCAACATCGTTAACCGGGTCGGCATTTTCGGCTGGCCCTCCAACTACATCACAATGGGCACCACCTTCGAGTATCTACTGGATTTCTGGAAGCCAGTTTCTCCTCCCAGCACTATCCAGCTTTAATCCCGCGGTTAGGCTGATTCTTCTAAACCAATGCCAAGATGAAGCCCGCAGGGGTTGGCAAGCCGGTCCTGTAGATCCCCACTTGACCTTGCTATAGGGTCGTCTGGTCTCGGCCGGGCCAAACGATTGACGGAACAGTTATCCTATTACCGCTAAGAATCCCCTTGGTAACCTTATCAAAATGTCACTCCGAGCCGAAGGGCTTCTTCGGAATGACCTGGGTCGCTTTGAAGTAGATTCTTAACCCGGGAGATCGCTTTTGCTTGACGGTTGGGAGCTGGTCATAGCCCTGGTGGCGGTTTTCCTGGGCGCTACCATCATGGGCACTGTCAGCTTTGGGTTTGCATTAGTGGTGGCTCCGTTGCTGCTTCTGTTTCTTGCCCCTCAATCGGTGGTGGTCATTGCCAATATCCTCATCGTCATCTTGCTGGTCATCGTGTTGTTTCGGGTGAGGCAGCATTTGAGCTTTCGGCCGGTGCTGGGAATGGCAGTGGGAGGCCTGGCTGCCGTCCCCCTGGGGGTGTGGGCGCTGAACCTCGCCGACCCCGCGGTTTTACGCATGGCCATTGGCGGTGTGATTCTGGTCCTGGGGATCCTCATCTTGTTCAAAGTGCAGATTCCCCTGGCCCGGCATCGGTTGGGCGGTCCGATTTTTGGCTTCCTAGCCTCCCTTTCCATCACCTCGCTCAGCATTGGTGGCCCGTTGGCGGCCATTTATGTAATGGCGCAAGGGTGGCCACCGCCGGTGATGCGGGCTTCTTTGGCGTTTTTCTTTCTTTCTAACTACGTGCTGGCCTTCGTTCTCTATTCCGTCGTCGGCCTGGTGGATCTGGATACGCTGGCCAACGCTGGACTGCTGGTGCCTGGACTGCTGGCCGGGTTGGGTTTGGCCAACTTGATCGTCAACCGCATCAACGAAGGCCTGTTCCGGTATGCCGCGATAGCTGTGATTATTGCCGGGAGTCTGATGCTGCTTGGCCGGGAGGTAACGAGGCTGTGAATCGGTTGCCATGCTGATGGGGGCAGGCTGTATGGCGTGACGGGGCAAAGGAAGGGGCGAGGTAATCCTCGCCCCGGTTGTTGTCGCCCCGGTTCTTCGGGACTAAATGCAGCGGTCAGGCCGAATGGTCATGGTAGGCTGCCAAAGCGGCGGTTATTCCGTCGCCCACTGCGGCTCCCAGCTGGCGGGTGGATTCGGCGCGGGCGTCACCGCAAATGTATACGCCCGGCTGGTTGGTTCGCATGTGCTGGTCCCCGTAAATGTGCCCGGCCGCGTCCATGTCCAGTATTCCCCTGAGGTACTCCGTGTTCGGGTGGAACCCCACGTAGATGAAAGCCGCCGCGGTCGGGTACTCGTACACCTCGCCGGATTTCAGGTCCCTGACCCGGGCCGATTCCAAGATCTCGTTGCCGACAAACTCCTCCACCACGTGGCTCCAGAGCCACTTGAATTTGGGGCTGGCAAAAGCCCGCTCTTGCAGGACCTTGGTGGCTCGCAACTCATCGCGGCGGTGGACTACGGTCACCGAGTTGACGATGCCGCTTAAATAGTAGCTTTCGTCCATGGCGGCGTCGCCTCCACCTACCACTACCACGTCCTGACCCCGGAAGAAATTGCCGTCGCATACGGCGCAGTAAGAGACGCCCCGCCCGGCGTATTCGTCCTCTCCGGTCACACCCAGCTTGTTATGGCTGCCGCCGGTGGCGATGATCAACCGGCTGGCGGTGTATTCCTTGTCGTAAGTTCGGACCACCTTGACGGGCTGGTCCAGGTTGTCCACCGATTCTGCTTCCGCGTATTCGATCTCGGCGCCGAAACGGGTGGTTTGCTCCTCCATCATCAGGGACAATTCCTGGCCCTTGACGCCCTTGGGAAATCCGGGATAATTCTCGATCTCGTCGGTAATCAAAAGCTGGCCACCGGCGCCCAGGGATTCCAGAATCAGGGTCTTCATCATCGCTCGGGTGGTATACAGGCCGGCGGACAGACCCGCCGCGCCCGCGCCCAGGATGATGACATCGTACTCCGCTTTCATGTAAGGCATTCCCTCCCGTGGGCTAAAAGTACGCCGCACTTATTGCGGCTTTAAACTTCTGATGGTTTCGGCAAATGATGATAGCTTAAAAATAAGCGTCTGGCTAGGAAATACCGATGATGAGGCAGGACTAAAAACCCCAACCCGGGGATTTAACATACCCGGCAGAATTCCGTCCGCCACAGGTTAAGCCCTTACTGAGCTTATGCGTCGTCGGTTAGGCTGTTGCCCGGACCCCTTTGCGGAAGGACTCTACAGTCTGTTGCAAACCCTCTTCCAGGCTAATCTGAGGCGACCATCCCAATATCCGGGCCGCCTTGCTGCATTCCAGGCTGATTCGGTAGATCTCCCCAGGCCGCTGGGGACGGCGTTCCGCATCCCACCTGTACTGTATGATGCTCTGCAATGCCTCATAGATGCAGTTGACGCTGGTGGTCTCTCCCGTCCCGATGTTGATGGCTTCGCCGTCTCCATGCTGCATGGCGCGGATGTTGGCCTGTACCACATCTGCGACGAAGACAAAGTCCCGCTGCTGCTCACCGCCGCCAAAAATTTGCGGCTGCCGGCCCTCCAGCATGGCCTGGGTGAAGATGGCAATGACCCCCGCTTCACCGTGAGGGTCCTGCCGAGGTCCGTAGACGTTTCCGTAGCGGAGAATGGAATAGTTCAAATGGTAGAGGCGATGGTACAGTTCGACGTATTGCTCGCCCAAATGCTTGGATAACCCGTAGGGGGACATGGGGCGAATTGGCGTGGTTTCAGCGCAAGGGTTAACTTCCGGGTCGCCGTATAAAGCGCCGCCGGTGGAGGAGTAGATGAACTTTTCCAGCCCGAAGCGGCGGGAAGCCTCTAGGAGCCGGAGGGTGCCGGTGACGTTAATCGCAGCGTCGTTGATCGGGTCTTTGGTAGACTCGGTAACGCTCACCTGGGCAGCCATATGAAAGACGATGTCCGGCTGCTCTCGATGAAAAACGTCATTCACCAATTGGTGGGTAATGTCGCTGTGATGAAATGTGGCGGAAGGATTGAGGTTCCGCAGCTTGCCGGTGCTCAGGTTATCCATCACTACGACCTGATGGCCTTCTGCCAGCAGTCGGTCGACTAAATGGGAGCCAATGAATCCGGCTCCTCCCGTTACTATTACTTTTTTGGCCTCGGCCATACCCACCTCGGCAAATAGGTTCAGAGCGTATGATAACCCTCCCTGGAGGCTTAACACAACGCCACTTTCGAAATTGATTCAAGGACTCCCGTGCCCCCTTTTGAGTATGGAATGTGGGTTACTGGCCGGGGATAAACAGCGCGGTCAGCTACCGTCCGATGGTTCTGGCTCTGCTCCGTGATACAATCAGCCGGGATACGATCAGACCGGCTACGATCTGCCCAGAAACGAGCCTCCGGTTGAATCTATCCCGCGGGGAGGGACGCCATCCAGCCTGAGGTTGGTCCGGGGAAACTGACCCCCTACCTGGATGCGGAAACCATCGACAACGCCGTCCGCCGCCTGGCAGGGGAGTTGGACCGAGATTACGCCGCCCACACGCCCGTATTTGTGGGAGTGCTCAAGGGCGGGTTCATCTTCCTGGCGGACCTGGTAAGGCGGATGCAGGTCTCCGTTCTTAGCGTGGAATTCCTCCGACTCTCCAGCTACGGCGGAAATAAGACAAGCTCCGGCTTCCCCAAAATAGTGGTCGGGTTACCCGACGACGCCGTCGAGAACCGGCACCTGGTGGTAGTTGAGGACATTGTGGACACGGGGTTGACCACCGCTGCGACGCTAAGATATCTGCGGGAAAAGAAACCGGCTTCAATCAAGCTTTGTGTACTGCTGGATAAGCCGGAACGGCGGCGAGTTCCCACCCTAATCGACTACGTTGGATTCACCGTCCCTGACCGGTTCCTGGTGGGTTATGGACTCGATCTGGATCAGCGTTACCGGCAACTCCCCGGAATCTACATACTTAATCAGGAACCGGGCTGAACCAGGAACCCGGCGGCTATCCCGACTAGTTGCCCAGGGTCAGTAATTGTCATTGCGAGGGCCGCAGGCCCGAAGCAATCTCTTGAGGGGAAGGAGAGATTGCTTCGCTCCGCTCGCAATGACAGTGAAGATAATTAAGAGGCCCCGGCTAGCTGCTCCCACCGTGGTGACTAACATCGTGTTGACTACGATTGTGGTGACTACAATTATCCTGTGATACAGTGACGGGGCTCAAAAATAGAAATACCGGCCAGGTTGAGGAGATCGGATAATGGCAGAGCAGATAGGATTTATCGGGCTGGGCATAATGGGCAAGCCCATGGCCCGTAACCTCGTTAAAGCCGGATATGAATTAACCGTCTACGACATCGTCGGCGAGGCCGTAGAAGAGCTGGCCATCGCAGGGGCCAAAGCTGCCTCCTCATCCCAGGAGGTGGCGGCGGCTACCGGCAAGGTCATCACCATGCTGCCCGATTCAGCGGACTCGGAAAGGGCTATCCTGGGTCCCGGCGGCGTGTTGGAAGGGGCCCGTCCCGGAGCCATAATCATTGACATGAGCTCCATTGCGCCCTCCATGTCCCAGAAGATAGCTGCGGAATGCTCCAAAAAGTCGGTGGAGTTTCTGGATGCTCCGGTGAGCGGAGGTGAGCCCGGCGCGATCAATGCCGCCCTGGCCATTATGGTTGGTGGCAAGCAGGAAGTTTTCGATCAGTGCAGTGACCTGCTGAAGATCATGGGCTCAAATGTGGTGCTGACCGGTGACGTTGGCGCCGGCAACATCACCAAGCTGGCCAATCAGATCATTGTAGCCGCCAACATCGAAGCCCTCAGTGAAGCCCTGGTTCTGGCGCAGAAGGGCGGCGTGGACCCGGAGCGGGTTATCAACGCCATTCGAGGTGGGCTGGCCGGCAGCGCCGTCATGGAGGCCAAGGGTCCTATGATGCTGGAGCGAAACTTCCGGGCCGGTTTCCGCATCAGGTTACACCGGAAGGACCTGCGCAACGTGCTGCAAACCGCCGAGGAGTTGAACGTCCCGCTGCCGGTGACCGCCTTGGTGCAGCAAATGCTGGGCTCGCTGGTCAACGACGGAGACCAGGATGCGGATCATTCAGCCATCCTGCACTTCCTGGAGAAGCTGGCCCACGTGGAAGTGAAAAAGGGCGGCCAATAGCCGGGGACCCGCCTTATGGCCTGGCCTCGAATAATTCCGTGTCCGGATGGAAATCGCTCCAGGCGAACCAGAAGGAGTAATTGGAAGGCAACCGCTGAAGCGCCGCTCCGGCCAGCGGGCCGTCTATCGCTCGGCCGGTAACCGCCTGCCAGGTGCTGCTGGTCTGCTGGTCCTGCATCAGCATTATCCCGTCGCCGGCATCGGGCAAGGTGTGAAAGGTCAATGACCGGCCATCAACCTGGCTCCTGAAGACCGCGCCGGTCTCCGAAACGGGCTCGAAGGTTACCACCACGGCCTCTCCCCGGAAGGTGTCGTTAATCACCCGCTCCGCTGCCATGACATGGAAGGGATACGCCTTGGCTGAGCCCTCCAGGTCTATGCCTACCACCAGCTCCTTGACCGGCAGGCGGCCGTCCTTATTGGCTTCGCCCAGGATTCCGGCGGATCTTCCCCGATAGTAGCCCTCGTAGGTGTCACGCCGGTAGCCACCCTTTTTATCCAGCACCAGCGTTTCCGGATGCAGCCCCTGCCACTGGGCCCAGGTGGTTTGGATCGAAGGAACAATTTCCAGTTGCTGGCCGGCCAGCGGGCCTTTGACCCCCCGGCTGAGGAACTGGCTCCATAGGGTGTCGGTTTGATGGTCGTACATCACCAGGGCGTTCATTATCAGCTTACCGGAAACCCCAAATGTGTGGGTCCGACCCTCCAGCTCTCGGGCATATACAATGCCCGTGAAGCAGAGGGGTCACCAGGTCACCGCAACCGGCACGCCACCCACCTCGTCGTTGACTATTTCATGGCGGCTCAGTTGGTTCAGCGGGTAAGCCCGGTGATCCCCGTTGATGGAGACTCCCAGCACCCGCTCCGAATCGACCATCTGCTCCGCTGCTTCCGCGCCGGAGACAAACTGGGGGTCCAAGATGGCTGGAATGCCGTCCTTCCCCAATATGGTTATTATTTCCAGATTCAACGTCTCCCCCGGCCGGGCGGTTCCATTACCCGCAGTCAGTGGGACCTCCACCGCTTCGGCCCTCAGGTTAAGCCATAATTGCCGTATCTGAGGCAGGAATAACGCCGCTACCACTAGCGCGCCCAACCCAATGGCTATAATGTATCCGTTTTTACCCGACATATAGCTTTATCCTTCGCATTCTCGCCCGTCTTCTGGCCCCTCGTCTCGCCCCTCGTCTCGCCATGGATAATTTGGCATCCCGTGTATAATCTGATGTGCCGAAAGCCAGGCAGATGCATCCGCCTAGACAGCTTTGGGCCGGTAGCGGCGGACTTCGACAAAAATAGCAGCCCTATACCAAACCAGCAGCCCTTATCCCAAACCAGGAGCGGACAATGACCCAGGAGCGAACAATAATCGGGGAAGACCTGGACCGGCTTTGTATCAACACCATCAGATTCTTATCGGTGGACACGGTGGAGCGGGCCCGCTCCGGCCACCCCGGCGCTCCCATGGGGCTGGCTCCCCTGGGATTCGTGCTTTGGGACAGGTTCCTCAAGCATAACCCCAAGGATCCCTCCTGGCCCGACCGGGACCGGTTCATCCTGTCCAATGGTCATGCTTCCGCCCTGCTATACAGCCTGCTCCACCTGGTTGGCTACGACCTGCCCCTGGATGAGCTGAAAAACTTTCGCCAGTGGGGCAGCAAAACCCCCGGCCATCCGGAGTACCGGCTGACGCCCGGCGTGGAGCTGACCACCGGTCCGCTGGGGCAGGGCTTCGCCAACGGCGTGGGTATGGCCATTGCCGAGCGTTCGCTGGCCGCCACCTACAACCGGCCGGGGCATGAGATTATCGACCACCGGACCTACGCCATCGTTTCGGACGGTGATCTGATGGAAGGCGTGGCCTCGGAGGCTGCTTCTCTGGCCGGCACCCTCCGGTTAGGCAAGCTAATCTACCTCTACGACGACAATGACATATCCATCGAGGGCGGCACAGACATTACATTCACTGAGAACGTGGGTCAGCGTTTCGAGGCCTATGGATGGCAAGTAATCGGGCCCATCGACGGAATGGACCCGGCGGCAGTGGATGCCGCCCTGCGCAGCGCTCAGGCGGATGATACCCGCCCCAGCTTGATTATCTGCGGCACGGTTATCGGCTTTGGGAGTCCCAACAAGGCGGGCACTGGCGGCGTCCACGGCGAACCGCTGGGTGCGGAAGAGGCTGCCCTGGCCAAGAAGACCTTGGGTTGGGATTACCCTGAGCCGTTTACCCTGCCCGATGAGGCATTAGCGCATTTAAGAAAAGCCCTGGATCGGGGCCCGTCTCTGCAGCAGGAATGGCAGGCTCGGATGGAAGCCTACCGGCGGGCCTTTCCGGAGGAGGCCAGCCGATTGGAGGAAGCCTGGAGTGGGGACCTGCCCGAAGGCTGGGACCG
Organism: Chloroflexota bacterium; assembly: GCA_022561675.1. Lineage (GTDB taxonomy): Bacteria > Chloroflexota > Dehalococcoidia > Lucifugimonadales > UBA3495 > JADFQT01. The sequence continues at coordinate 203 of JADFQT010000057.1, read as the reverse complement.
GGGCCTGTCGGAGCTCTACCAGCCTGGAGCCAATCCGGTGTCCACCCGGGATGCTTCCGGTCGGGTAATGAACGCGATTGTCGAGAGGGTCCACTCCTTGATGGGTGGCTCGGCCGACCTGGCGCCTTCCACCAAAACCTTGCTGCTGAACCGGGGCGACTACGGTCCCAAGGACTACGCCGCCCCTAATTTCCACTTCGGGG